>DBCI01000127.1:3334-5259 GCA_002292975.1 Polynucleobacter sp. UBA962
TTTATCGTGCCATTTAATTTTGGACTCACCCCAAAACCTCCCAATTATTTAAATGATGAACGGGTCATGGCTAACTTGCTTCCACCGGATAGTCCTGCACCCCCTAAGCAAAGTGCGCCCCCTGCCCCCAGAATGCCGGTTGAGGCACCCAAACCGACACCAACGCCAACCCCCAAACCAGAAGTGAAGAAGGCGGAGAAAGCGCCAACGCCTGCGCCCACTGCCGTACAAAATACTTCAACACCAACGCCTCAAACCCCTTCTGCAAAATTGAGTGAAAGTACCCAATCAGCGACCGTTACGCCTTCAACCGGGGGTGGCGGAGTAAGCGGGACTCCGATTCAAACCGATATCGGTAAATTGATTGTGATTTACCAACCCGATGCCGATCCCTACTACCCTTCATTTTCTAAACGCGCTGGCGAACAAGGCGAGGTAGTTGTGCGCCTTATCATTGATGAGACAGGGGTTGTTGAAGATGCGCGCCTCTTGCAATCAAGCTCTTACCCTAGACTGGACAGGGCTGCTATGGAAATTGGTAAGCGTTACCGCTTTAAGCCCTACCTGATAAATAACAGTCCTACTAAAATCTCTACCAATCTACTGATTAAATTCAACCTAAAGAGCCCCTAATATGAACAATGCGTTTGGCCTTCACCACCTTTGGACCCAGGGAGACTTCGTCACCCACTTTGTGGCTCTCTTTCTTTTATTGCTATCGGTCGTTACATGGGTAATCTTAATCAGTCGTATTTGGGGATTACGCAATATCAAGCGCCTCAAAAATGAACTGGATGGATTTTGGCGAGCGCGCTCGTTTGAGGAAGGACTTGCTTCACTCAGCAATCATGCACTCAATCCTTTTTATAAAGTTGCCAAAACTGCAAGCGAGGCATCTGCCCATCATCTCAATCAACGCTCTAACCATCGCGAGCTATTGCAAGCTCTGAACTATTCTGAATGGATGGCGCGGAGCCTCAAAAATGGAATCGATGCATCTGTAGGTCAACTCCAAAAGGGGCTGACCTTTTTGGCATCAACCGGTGCCACCGCTCCCTTCATTGGATTATTTGGTACGGTTTGGGGCATCTACCATGCGCTCATCGCCATCAGTAGTTCAGGTAGCGCGCAGATTGATCAAGTCGCTGGCCCCATTGGTGAGGCGCTCATCATGACCGCCTTTGGTCTTGCTGTTGCGATCCCTGCGGTCTTGGGCTACAACGCAATCAATCGCAGTAATAGATTAGTGATGGCTGATCTTAATCGCTTTGCCAACGATCTACTCGCCTACTTTGTCACGGGTGCACGCGTGCCCGATCAGGAGTAATCATGTCCTTTAGTAATCTTTCAAACGACCAAAACGAAGATGGCTTAATGGCCGAGATCAACATGACCCCCATGGTGGATGTCATGTTGGTGCTGCTGATTATTTTCATTATCACTCTACCGGTGATTCAGCAGGCGGTGAAGGTAGAACTTCCAAAAGCCAATAGTGTGCGTAATGAAGTTAAGCCCGAGTCTGTGCAATTGAGCATTGATGCCAAAGGACAAATCTTTTGGAATAGCACCCCAATTGATATCGCTACATTTAGTGCCTATGCCGATAAGGCCGCCACGAAAGACCCACAACCTGAAATTAACCTACGCGCAGATAAATCCGTACTGTATGACTCAGTGGCTCAAGTCTTAGCAGCATCGCGCCGAGCGGGATTAACCAAGTTGGGCTTTGTGACCGAACCCGATTAATTTGGTTTGGCTGTTTTTCGTTCAGGTGCGGTTGTAATTGGGTAGCTTCGCTCCCAATGGGAGATAAAGTTTTTGTTGTACTGCTGCGCCAAAGGAGCAGATCGCAACACGATCATATTCTCGGCATTACTTTTCTCGGCACTATTCGTAAAGTTATAGCTACCAGTCACCACAATCTC
>DBCI01000127.1:5346-5756 GCA_002292975.1 Polynucleobacter sp. UBA962
TTCAGTAAGACTGGAATGACATCAAAATTGTTGGCCGCCGTTGGTCCATCCTGAATCACCTGCACCTCGACCCCACGTTTAGCGGCTCTAGCAAGTGCGTCTGCAATTTCTACATAAGTAAAGCTGTAGGTCATTACCTGAATACTTTTCTTAGCCCCATCCAGATAACGAATTAATCCTTTGGCAGCTCCAGCCGGAGGGGTAAAAAAGACCGAGAGCACCTCTGCCTTGAGGGTGGCATCTGTCTTCGCTACCTCTTTAGCACCTTTTGTTGTATCAGGGTTTGCAGAAACAGTCTGAACCAGAAGGCAGCAACTAAGCAGAAAAAGAATAATTTTCTTCATGACGCTTGTTTTACTCTCGAGGCAAAAATGCAGGTTATGTTGAATTCGGTAAAAATACTCAGATTG
>DBCI01000055.1:0-4466 GCA_002292975.1 Polynucleobacter sp. UBA962
ACTGTCTAAAAAATGTTCTACGCCATTGTTATCTTTATTTCAGCATTTCTTATTTTTTTAGTACAGCCATTGATTGCAAAACAAATTTTGCCTTGGTTCGGAGGGTCGGCAGCAGTTTGGGGAACATGCCTACTTTTTTTCCAATCCGCATTGCTTGCTGGTTACGCCTATGCTGACGTATTAACACGATATTTAAGCCTGAAGCGTCAGGTTCTCTTACATGGAACACTCTTGCTGGCGGCGGCTCTGACAATGCCAATCATTGCAAATGATTCTTGGCGACCACTAGGTAATGAGGAGCCCATTCTAAGAATTCTCGGTCTTTTACTCGCAACAATTGGATTGCCTTATTTCCTTCTTGCAAGCACCACACCGTTAATTGGAGCTTGGTATTGGAAACGTTTTCAGACCTCTGCACCATACCGTTTATTTGCTTTATCAAACTTTGCTTCCTTACTTGCATTACTGGGCTATCCTTTTTTGATTGAGCCCTGGTTAGGAAATCGAGAAACGGCATGGACATGGTCCGTCTTATTTGTTATTTTTGCTATTCTATGTTTTGCGCTTGGGCGATTTACTGTTGACCAGTCACGCCCAGCGAATGAAGCCAATCCAAACACGACCCAAGTAAAACCGATATCGGACGCCCAACACCGCGTTCAGCCAGCACAATGGTTGCGGTGGGTGGCTTTATCCGCAATTGGTTCAGCATTGTTATTGGGTGTTAGTAGTCACCTAACCCAGAACATCTCATCGGCGCCACTGCTATGGGTTGTACCGCTGTCGCTATATTTAATTACTTTCATCATTAGCTTTGATCACCCGCGTTGGTATTTGCGCGCACTTTATTTACCACTAGCTATCATCTTAGTGCCACTGATGGCGTGGTTATCGGATTCACTCAATTTAAAACTCGTTACGCCCATCTATGCATGTGGTCTATTTGTGGTTTGTATGGTGTGCCATGGTGAGTTAGCGCGCCTAAAGCCGCATCCCTCAAAACTAACAACCTTCTATTTATCGATTTCCATTGGAGGGGCGCTTGGTTCACTCGCAATGGCTGTGATTGCCCCCTTACTGTTTGCTGGCTACTTTGAGTTATACGCTGCACTGATAGCGGCAACCATAGTCGCTTTTTTTATACCGATTGGACAAAAATCACGTGATCGCTGGCTAGCCAAAGGAATTTCAGGAATCGTGATTGTGGCTGTAAGTGCCCTTTCATGGAAGGGAATTCAGGATTACACCTTGGGGGTTCGTTTTATGGAACGAGACTTTTACGGGGTAGTGCGCACTCGGGATAACTCGACAGGCTCAGATTTTCGTAGTTTGATACATGGGGCGATTGCACACGGCGGACAGTTATTGGCCGAAGAATTACAAATGACACCCTCCAGTTACTACGGGCCAACAAGTGGCTATGGGAGAGTTTTTAATAGTCTGCCTGACACTCCTAAACAAGTCGGGGTGATTGGTTTGGGGGCAGGCGCTCTTGCCGTATATGCCAAGCCAGGAGATCACTGGGTTTTTTATGAGATTTCGCCATCCGTAGTGCGAGCAGCAGAAAAGGACTTTACCTTTCTCAAAAAAATGAAGGGAACGCACGAGATTGTGATTGGCGATGGTCGACTATCTCTAGATCGTGAGCCCCCAAGGCAATTTGATATTTTGGCAATGGATGCGTTTTCGGGTGATTCAATTCCAACCCATTTGATTACCAAAGAGGCCATGGAAATTTACATGAAACACCTCAAGCCTAATGGCGTGATTGTGTTCCAAGCCACCAATCGCTTTGTTGATCTTTTGCCAGTTGCTCGAAATCTCGCAGATGCGCACGGACTTTCAATTGTGTTGGTAACTGATTCGCCTGAATTTGAAACGGGACCAGAGTATTGGTTGGCCCATACCGATCAGGTCATCATGACGCGTAATACGGTATTGCTCAATTCAGAAAAAATCAAGTCGGGGGCAGTTGAAATTCCAAAACGTAACGATTTCCCGATGTTTACGGATGACTATATAAACTTACTCCGTTTGTTTAAAAAGAGCTCATAACGTTCAAATCATAAAACCTTAGCTTGCTGAGGTTTCTTTGGTTCGAAATCTGCGGACATACTAGGGCTATCCCTGTAAGAATTTTCTGATTTTTCTGTAGTCCTAGTGTTTCACTGATTTCATTAGCGCTTGATATCAAAGTAATTTGAGACAAACAACCTTATACAAAACGCACTTCTAATACTTTTATAGTTTTTAGATACTGGTTCAATCCCATTTGTCTCCCTAGACTTTCATTCGTTGGCGAGTTGCCATCGCACGAATGAAAGGAGTTCTCTTTGGAGAATCATGAACATGGATTAAAGCGGCATCTCAAAGCACGACATATACGTCTAATGGCTTTGGGTTCAACAATTGGCGTTGGATTGTTTCTGGGGTCTGCCACCGCTATTCAAATTGCTGGACCCTCTATCTTATTGGCTTACCTCTTAGCCGGAATGGTTGCCTTCGTAGTTCTGCGTACCTTAGGCGAGATGGCGGTGCATGAGCCGGTTGCTGGTTCATTTGCGAGTTACGCCAGTACCTACGTTAACCCGCTCACCGGTTATATGGTGGGATGGGGCTACTGGACCTATTGGGTGGTGGTAGCCATTGCGGAGGTGACTGCAGTGGGTATTTACATGGGGATGTGGTTTCCAGATACACCCCAATGGATCTGGGCTCTCTCATCGATCGTTTTGATGGGCTTGATCAATATGATTGCAGTGAAAGTTTTTGGTGAGTTTGAGTTTTGGTTTGCGCTCATCAAAATTGTTGCGATTGTGTTGATGATTGCTTTAGGTGCTGCAGTCATTTTTCTGGGTTTTACCAATGACTGGGTGCCGATGGGCCTTAGCAATCTTTGGCAGCACGGCGGCTTCTTTCCCAATGGACTGAGCGGTCTCTTACTGTCCTTGCATATGGTTTTATTTGCATACGTAGGCATTGAGATGATTGGTTTGTCAGCAGGTGAGGCGGAGAACCCAAAAACAACTATACCAATGGCGATTGATTCCTTAACGTGGCGGATCCTTATTTTTTATTTAGGAGCTTTGTTAGTTATTTTGGCTATCTTTCCTTGGAATGAGGTGGGCCAGCATGGCAGTCCCTTTGTTGCCATGTTTGAACGAATTGGTTTGCGTGAAGCTGCTGGCCTTATAAATTTTGTGGTGATCACCGCAGCCCTGTCATCGTGTAATGCCGGTATTTTTAGTGGCGGTCGCTTGTTATGGGCTCTATCTGCTAACGGCTACGCACCGAAGCGGTTTGCTTACCTGTCTAACAACGGTGTACCGCATCGTGCTGTGATTGGGACAGTCTGCGTACCGATGGTTGGAGTGATTTTGAACTACTTCGTACCAGACAAAGCCTTTCATTACATGATGGCAGCAGTCACCTTTGTGGGGCTGATGGTGTGGGTTGCTATTTTATATACCCACTATCGTTTTCGATCGTCTTTATCGCAAAAGCAATTGTCAGAGTTAACGTATCGCGCGCCATGGTGGCCGTATTCCAGCTGGTTTGCCCTCGGGTTCATATTCATGGTGATTGGTCTGATGAGTTTTCATGAAGATGCACGGATGGCATTAGTCGTAGGCCCGATTCTTTTAGGCCTTTATTTACTCTTGTATTTCCTACTTGGTTTAGGAAAAAAAGAGAAACTTCAATTAGGAGAGCAAAAATGATTATTGGCGTACCAAAAGAAATTAAAAATAATGAGTCTCGGGTTGGTTTGACTCCCAGTTTAGTAAATAGTCTTTGTAAACAGGGCCATACCGTGCTTGTGCAAAGTAAAGCAGGTACCCAGATTGGGTTTGGTAATCTGGCTTATCAAGAGGCAGGAGCAGAAATATCAGATAGTGCAAAAGACATCTTTGCGCGAGCGGACATGATTGTGAAAGTGAAAGAACCGCAAGCAGAAGAGTGCGCGTTGCTGCGAGAAGATCAAGTTCTATTTACTTATTTGCATTTAGCACCCGATCCAGAGCAGACCAAAGCGCTCATAGACTCTAAGGCAGTTTGTATTGCGTATGAGACCGTAACATCGGCTCATGGCACCCTGCCTTTATTGGCCCCGATGAGTGAAGTTGCGGGGAGAATGGCAATACAAGCCGCGGCTACTCATTTGGAACGCTCTAGAGGTGGCGCTGGAATTTTACTAGGCGGGATTCCGGGGGTGAGTCCTGCAGAGGTGGTGATCCTAGGCGCGGGGGTTGTTGGTCGTAATGCATTACAAATTGCCTTGGGCATGGGGGCTCAGGTCACCATTATGGATCGTGATCTTGAGCGTTTACGGAAAATTGATGCGCTTTATGGCAACCGAGTGCGTACTTTGTTTTCGGATGCAGTGAGTATTGAGGCTGCAGTTAAAAATGCCGACGTTGTAATAGGAGGCGTTTTACTTCCTGGTGGTTCTGCACCGAAGTTGGTTA
>DBCI01000055.1:4631-5136 GCA_002292975.1 Polynucleobacter sp. UBA962
AATATGCCTGGTGCGGTAGCGCGCACTTCGACCATTGGTTTGACCAATGCAACCTATCCAATGATCGAGCAGATTGCGAAGCAAGGAGCCCTGCAAGCCATGAAACTCAATCCACATCTTAAAAATGGATTGAGTATCTTCAAGGGGTACCTGACATCTGCACCGGTGGCAAAGGCGCAGCAATTAAATTACATCGCGGCCGATGAGGCAATCCGAGGTATCTCTTCAGTCGAGGTCTTTAACTAAAGAAGCCAGTGTTTCGTGAGGGAGGGTTTCGACATGCATGGGGTAACCTTTGTGGTCGCAACCCACCATCATTTGTGCACCTGCTTTTAAAGCTTGTTTCATCGAAGCTGTAACTGGGATTCGTAAGAAGTGAACTGCTGAAGTTTTTTCAGAAGTGGTTCTCTCTAAATCTTCATCGGCTAGGGCGTATACCCGAGCTTGGCCTTCGACCTCAATAAAAATACGATCTTCGACTCCGACCAGTTTGCTTAGAGCAACT
>DBCI01000118.1:0-849 GCA_002292975.1 Polynucleobacter sp. UBA962
GTGGATTACCAAAAGGAGATACGGCGAACTTAGTGATTCGACAAAAGAAGCAGTTTTTTGATGGATCGATTGATGCCTCCATGATGAATAATACGAGGCGCACTCTTTATTTTGAAGATGGGCGTATCAGTGGTCAGCATATCGAGTTTGCGTTTAAGGATGGCCAGAACTCATATACCTTTAAAGGGCAGATGAGCGCTGGTCAACTCACAGGAATTTTAAATAACGATCCTAAATTACCAATCATTGCCAAACGTCCGAGACGCTAGACCTTTTGGTCAATAAGAAAACTTCCTGATTAATTTAATCTGCAGCGACTGAGAAGTTTTTTAATGGAACGCATTTCAAAAGCGGGCTGGACTAGTTTGCGGCGTCTTTGGATGGCTTTCTCAAGCGATTGGTAAAACGCAGGATCGTTCTCTGCTTTTTGCAGTAGTTTGGCTAGCGCTTTTTCATCCCCCACAGGGTAATAGCCGGGATAATCATCTCCGAGTAGACCGCGATTACCAGCAATGTCAGTCGCAATAACGGGTACCCCGATGGCAATGGCCTCGGTAACAACGTGAGCGCCGCCTTCCATCAAACTTGTGATTGCCATAACATGACTGCGCGACAGGATTTGCATAGTCTTAGCGTGAGTTTGCTCACCAAGCCATCGATAGCGAGCCATACGGGTATTACATTCTTTAGCGTGCGCTTGCATCTGCGGACTCATTGCTTTCCCAAGATGACTAACCTTTATCGTACTTACTGAGCTTAAATGGGGAAGGGCGCGGGTTATACAAAAAGGATCCTTCTCAGGGCGCAAATGACCAATGACACTAATCTGAAAATGACGTTTTGGAGGAG
>DBCI01000118.1:1017-8209 GCA_002292975.1 Polynucleobacter sp. UBA962
CCTTCAGAGAGCAGGTCGCGATAGAGATCGGTTCCGGTCATCATCAAAATGACTGGATGATTAGGAAACTCCTGCTTAAATTGCAGTATTGATGAATGACTTCGGTAGGCATGAAGAGCAATAAGTAGATTGATATGGTTTCCTGACCAAGATTGTGTCAGGCGTGATGAATAGCCCAAATTCTTCAGAAAGCCTTGCCAGCGAAGCGCAGTGATTCGATTACCATGCAGGCTTCCAGGGGGAGCGGGGGTTACGATCTCGATCAATGGTGTAGGAGAAATTGTGGTCATTTGGAGTAGTCTGCCATAGCTAAGACCGTTTTACTCAAAGAGCATTGTTTCCTTAGAATACATGGTGCAAAGTTCTTTAATTACGATTAAATTAGTGTTCAATCTTATTCTGTTTGTATGACCACTAATACTCCCACCTTTGCATTTGTTGATATCGAGACAACCGGATCACGGCCCGATCGAGACAAAATCACTGAAATTGGAATACTAACGCTAGAAAATGGCGAGTGCTCAAGATGGAATCGCTTAGTCAACCCCGGTGTACCAATACCCCTTAATATTCAAAACTTAACGGGCATTACTCCAGATATGGTCGCCAAGCAGGTCAGCTTTGCAGAGTTAGCCCAGGAGTTGTATCTCGAGCTAAAAGATAAGATCTTTGTAGCGCACAATGCGCGCTTTGATTACAGTTTCCTAAAAGCAGCATTTAAAACAGTAGGGATTGATTTTTCACCAAAGGTTATTTGTACTGTCAAACTATCTCGGCGTCTTTTTCCAAATCAAGCACGCCATAATCTCGATACCTTAATACAGGTTCATGGCCTGAAGATTGCCAAGCGCCATCGTGCCTTAGATGATGCTGAGTTGCTTCTCCAATTTTGGTTCGTGTGCGAGGGATTATTTGGAAAGCAGCGTTTGCTCGAAGAGGTGGCAGATCTATTGGGCAAACCAAGTTTGCCTGCTCATATCGATCCAGAAATGGTTAACGTAATTCCAAATAGACCCGGCGTATATATTTTTTATGCCGAGAATCGACAGGTTCTTTACATCGGCAAAAGTAAAGACCTGCGAACCCGCGTGATGAGTCATTTTCAGCAATCATTAACCAACCGAAAAGAAATGAAACTATCGCTGCAGGTGCGCGATATTGATTGGATTGAAACCGCTGGTGAAGTAGGGGCCCTCTTATTGGAATCACGCCTGATTAAAGAAAAATTACCCAGTTTTAATATCAAGCTTCGACGTTCACGAGACCTCTGTGCGTGGCAAATCGTGCACTCAAGCGCAGACCCCGTCGCTGTACGTCTGGTTAATCACCGAGATCTCCAGCCTGGCTTCCAAGATAATTTGTATGGTTTGTTTTACAGTAAACGAGAGGCTTTACAAACTTTGCAAGCGATTGCCAAGAAAAATCAATTATGCGAAGGGCTTTTGGGTCTTGAAAAATTACTCCCCAATCAATCCTGTTTTGGCTATCACGTTAAACAATGTAAAGGAGCATGCATTGGAATCGAAAGCCAACAACTGCATTTGTTGCGTCTTCAGACCGCGCTCATTCAATTAAAGGTTGAGATTTGGCCCTATCGCGGTGCAATCGCCATTCAAGAAAATGAGGATCTACACGTATTTGATCGGTGGTGCTACTTAGGGACTGCTATCAATGAGAACGAGCTAGCTGAATTACTGGAGGACGGAGCGCCAGAGTTTGATCTTGATATTTATAAAATCATTAAGAAAATGCTGAAAGAGACGAGTAATTTTAATATCCTCAATCTCCACTATCATCAAGGTAAGGCAGACATGTTGCCTCTAACAAACTAATCTCTACTTATTTATGATTCCGAAACGGATTGGTATTATCGGTGCAGGTATTGCTGGACTTGCATGCGCTACAGAGTTATCTAAAGCCGGTCATCATGTGACTCTGTTTGATAAGAGTCGAGGAGTGGGCGGTCGCATGAGTCATCGCCATTACGAAAAGTGGGGAGCTGATCATGGTGCCCAGTACTTTACGGCCAAAAACCCCCTGTTTATTAAAGAAGCCCAACGTTGGCTAAACGCAGGAGTGATCGAGCCTTGGAATGCAAAAATTGTTAGCCTAACTGATGGTGTGATAAGTCCATTAGAAGGCAATACCAAGCGTTATGTTGGGGTTCCTGCGATGACTGGACCTGCTAAATTTCTGGCTCAAGAACTCGATGTCAAAGTGTCAACAAACATTATAGAAATTAGACAAATTAATGACCTCTGGCGCGTGGTATCAAAAGAAGAGGGGCTATTGCACTTTTCCTTTGATTTCTTAATTAGCGCTATACCCTCGGTCCAAGCAAGTGGATTGGTGGCTGGTTACTCTAATGAACTTAAAGAAGTTTGTTCGCGGGTAAAGATGTTGCCATGTTGGACCTTGATGGCGTATTTCAAGGATCCCTTGCCACTCGATTTTGATGGAGCATTTGTTAATCATCATTTGTTCTCGTGGATTGCGCGCGATAATGCAAAGCCAGGAAGATCGGTATATGAGTCGTGGGTAGCCCAAGCATCGAATCAATGGTCTGACGAAAACCTCGCATTCACCCAGTTTGAAATTGAACCAATTTTGGTAAAAGCGTTTGAAGATCTCACGGGGCAAGTCTGCGACCTGTATCAAACTCACCTTTGGCGGTATTCCAAACTAGAGACTCCGAGTGAGCAAAACTGCGTCAGTGATTTAAGTGTCAGATTGGGTTTATGTGGAGATTGGTTGCGCAATTCCACGGTTGAGGGTGCTTGGCTCAGCGGCTACTCCATGGCGCGTTCTTTGATCGAAACTAAAGAAGCCTAAATTAGGCAATGCGCAGTCCTACCAAGGAATCGTTTCCCCCGAGTAGGATTTAAAACAACCCGAGTCTTTTAGTTCTAGCTTTTCTAATGTATGAAAGATTTCTTGTGCTGCGACATCAGGCTCCCGTCCTAGTTCATCTCCCCGAAAAGGTCTTGAGAGTCTAGATTTGACTGTGCCGGGATGAATGGCTGCAACGATTAAATTTGGCTTGGTGCGGCGCAACTCAATCGATGCGGTCTTAATCAGCATATTGAGTGCTGCTTTAGAGGCCCGATAGCTATACCAACCTCCTAATCGATTGTCCTCAATACTGCCGACCTTGGCCGAGAGGTTTGCATAAATACCTCCTGCTGGATCGATTAATTGACTAAAGAGCTTGATACAAAGTGCTGGACCAATAGCGTTGGTCATAAATTGTTGGTTCAGTTGAGATGCGTTGAGATCAGCCAGTTTCTTCTCTGGCATGAAGTGATCGCTGTGCAGCGCTCCAATGGTATTCATAATGAGATGAAAACGTGGGCCTGTCTTGAGAGCCTCATACGCAGAGTCAATGGAGTCGATTGCGTCGTAATTGATGGCTGGCACAGAACGACGGTTTAAGCCAATGACTTGCTCACAGTGAGGGTGACTCTCCAAAAAACGCATGATGGCAGAGCCAATCGTTCCTGAAGAACCAAGGACTAAGGCACGAAAGTGGCGGGGAAGCATTTATTTAGGGGTTCAATACATTATGACTAAATTTGGTGTTTAATCTTATCTCGTTTAGCAAATATACGTCCATGAAATTAAGCGCCGATGATTTATCACGTCTCATTGAGATGGCTTGGGAGGATCGAACTCCATTTGAAGCTATTCTGGCACAGTTCAATCTATCCGAGTCAGAAGTGAAAGACATCATGCGTGCACACCTGAAATCAGGCTCTTATGCTGTGTGGCGCGAGCGAGTATCTGGGCGCAAAACGAAACATGAGTCTCTAAGAGTACCCGGAACTCTGAGGGCGTACTGTCCAACCCAATACAAGTTAAAGTAAATCATGATGAACAATCCACTCATTAGCTCGTACATCGTGGTCGCTATGATTGGCATCATGATCTTCTTTACAATCGCAGTCGCTCCCACTGTTTTTAAAGTGCTACCACCTGAGTGGGCGAGTAAATATGTAAGAAGCTTCTTTCCTAAATACTATGCTGTTTTGGGCATCTTAAGTATTATTGCGGCTTTCTTAGCAAGTAACGCGCTTACCTCTGGCTTGTTGATTGTGTGCGCGGTACTGTTCCTCTTCGCACTTTGGATCTTGACCCCTGCGATTAATAAAGCATCCGACGCTAAAGAGCGCAAGAAATTTGGCGTATTGCATGGCTTAAGCGTGGTGATTAATGTTGTACAACTCATCATTTTTGTATATCTCATCTGGCCTTAAGCCCTTGAATTACATAGAATTTATCAGGGTTATCCCTAAAGATAGCTCATGATAACGCTCAATTGATCAAAAGTTAGCTGTGCGGTGAATAGACAAGCAGTCAGTCCAAGAAGAATATGACACTCCGTGCTTATATAGGTGTGTCATGACGCGATTGGTTGAAATTAGAAAAGCAAAAGAGATTGGTCGGCTGGTTCGAGCATCTCGAGAATCTCAGCATTTGAGTGTTCAGGCTCTTGCTGGACTTAGTGGGTATTCGGTCAACCAGATTGTGAATTTAGAAAACGGTAATATTTATGCGTTCCATGAAAATTTAGATCACTTCATTGAGCTCGCGGTGCATAGCGCAGAAAAAATGAACGTAGACCCTAGTATGTTTGGTATCAAAAGTAATCCAAGTTCAAATGAACCGTTTTCGATTGAGGATTCAATCCCAGTATTTTTACAAAAGATGGCGTAGCACCTGCTGCTTAGGCTTTAAAGCTTTTCAAGTAGTAATACCAGTTCACCTGCCTCTGAATTGCCTCTTTATAGACAGATAGCCAGTTTGATTTTGGCAGATTCATAGTCGCTTCAATATCACCGTAGACATTTTGAGCGATCAGCCCATGCTTTTGGCATAACTTACGAATAGGGCTGTTCTCGACAATACAGTGCATGATCAGTTTTTTGTATTGACGATTTTGTGCCCATATCAATGCTTCTCCTAAGAGCTGATCCGCAATACCTAGGCGACGAAATTCTTTTCGGATGATGACCCCAAACTCGACGGTATCTTGATAACTTGCAATATGAATAACACCCACCCACTTGCTATTCTTTTCGGCAACCAAGAAATGATGGTGCGCAAAATCCTTCTTAAACTTGCGCACCAGACTATCGATCCCTTTGGGGCCTAGGCCGATGCCAAAGTAAGCCCTTAGGGTAGCGGGATCGAGGCTTTTGAGCCAAGCCCCATATTGACTAATATGTGACTGAGGCAGAAAGCGCGTAAAAATGGTCACGCCTATGAGCCAATCGGATAGTTCTTCTTGTTCCTGAGAAAGTAGGCTAAACGGGCTTCAGACCACGCTTCTAGAACACTTTTGATAAAACGGTATACTTTTTTCATACGATTTCCTCTTGTAAAGGGTTGATTAAATTAGGATTTAAACCCTTTTTAAGGGTTAACCCTAAATTCATACTACACCGTATTCGTGAATGCTGCATGACAGCAATACCTTTTATTTGCGAAGGGCTTGTAGAGAGCTGTGGGATTCATCAAGCTTTGATAAGGCACGGTTAATATGACGTTATGGACGAACCGGTTTATAAACGCCCCCTTACGAAGACCTCCAACCCGGTACGGTATCCACTGCCAAGCTTGGAGCAGGTCAAAATAAATCAAGAAAAAGAGCTGCTAGATCTAGCCCAGATTCGTTATGGAATTCGTGGCACCGAGGTTACCCTTTCTTTTCAGCCTGTTGGTATTTCAGTGGATATGGATGAAAATGCAATTTTTCGACAATTAATGACTGCCCCTATGCACGAGCGGGCTGACCAGGTGCTCTATGCATTGGCTACTGGACAAACAGACGCTGCGATCGCAAATCGTGTGCTGGCAAGCCTCTCTTTAATTGCGCGTCTGAAAGTTAAGGAGATCTTGAATGACCACACCAAGTAATTACAACGAACTTCCAGTCAACTTGCCAGTGCCCATCGATGATGGGGCCACTCGCCATTTAAAAGGAATGAAACTACCCAGTTTCAATTTAGAGGCGACCAATGGAAAAACCATTAATTTGGGTGAGATTCATACTCGATTAGTGATCTATTGCTATCCCATGAACGGACAGCCAAATGTGGCCCTCCCTGAAGGTTGGGATCAGATACCTGGGGCAAGAGGGTGTACACCGCAAAGTTGTTCTTATCGAGATCACTACCAAGAGCTGTGTGATCTGGGTGCAGAGGTGCTTGGATTAAGCGTACAAACGACGCATTACCAAAAAGAAATGGCAGACCGACTGCATTTACCTTTTCCGATTGTGAGTGATGAGCGCTATGAGTTTCAGAAAGCTCTTAATATGCCCACCTTTGAAGCAGCTGGCATGACCCTTTTAAAACGAGTTACGCTAATTGCTAACCATGGTGTGATTGAAGCCGTGCACTATCCAATATTCCCAAGCGATAGCGATGCTCCCTGGGTAATTCAGTACTTGAAAACGCACACTGCTTAGCGTATTAAAAAAAGGAGCGGGGGGCTCAAAGGGGATACAATAATTATGGATCTTGACCAACGCCCTCAAAAGGAGACCATATGTTATTAAATGACTCAATGAGTAATCTTGATAAAGCCATGAAAATCGCTGGTTTTTCTGGAATGGTAATTAGTATTACCGTAGCCTTATATTTAATTTTTTCAGTCAGTGCCCCCCAAGCAAAAACTGCAGTGTTTCTATTTTCCTTAGGATCAGCCGTAGCACTAAGCTATCTTTCGTTCGCAATTAAACCGAAGTCCAGAAAATAAATCCTTCAACTATATTAGTTAATGGCCTCGTAGTGGGGCCATTTTCTTTTCGCCCAACAGATTGCCACCGTGAAAACTGAAACACGAGGAATGCTCATCGGTTTTATTGGCATCTTTATTTTTAGCCTGACTCTACCGGTAACTAAGATAGCAGTCCAAAGCTTTAATCCTTACTTCATTGCATTTGCTCGTGCCGTTCTTGCGGGAGTCCTAGCGGCTATTTACTTATTTAGTATCAAAGCAAAATTACCGAGCCTAAGCGAGCTAAGACAATTTGTCATTGTGGCCATCGGTGTGGTGTTCATCTTCCCACTTTTTATTAATCTGGCAATGACCGAGGGTGAGGCATCGCATGCAGGCGTTATTTTGGGCATCATGCCTTTGGCTACCGTGGTAGCAGGGGTGCTGCTCTTTAGAGAGCGGCCTTCCTTAG
>DBCI01000118.1:8283-17571 GCA_002292975.1 Polynucleobacter sp. UBA962
CATGGAGGGATTCAGTACACGGACTATCTGCTCTTAATAGCGTGTTTGGCTAATGGAATTTCATACGCAGTGGGCGGTAATTTATCGCGCACAATGAACGCTAAGGAGGTAATCTCTTGGTCCCTAGTAATCGCGTTACCGATCAATGCCTTATTCAGTATCCTCACTTTTGAGTCAAATTACTTACAGGCAGATCTCATCGCCTGGTCTAGTTTTCTATATTTGAGTATTTTCTCCATGTTTATTGGGTTCTTCTTTTGGTATGGCGGTATGGCAATTGGTGGAATATCACGCGTTAGTCAAGTGCAGTTATTACAACCTTTCTGTACTCTATTTGCCTCTGCTATTTTGGTCTCCGAACCCATTACCGCGATCAATATTATTTTTGCTAGCCTAGTAATTGCGACGGTAATGATTGGAAGAAAGATGTTGGTAAGACGAGGGCCGATTGTCAAGTAAATGCTGTTAATTTTTAACCAGATTATGAAATTACCCGCAAATTCAAGCCAGCAAAGGTTTCAATCGGGTTAAAACTAGTGTAAAAATGAGGGATTATCCTTAGAGCTAGCCCCTTGTTTTCAGTAGAGGGATGTAGCAAACTAAGCCCTTATTAATTGCGTTACAAATGCGGTTAGTAATTTTGCTCATACGATCTTGATTTTTGGGCTGCGGTTGCAGTCCTTTTTTTGGCAGTTTTTTAATTGTTTGTTTAAAGGAAAAAAATATGAATAAAGCTGAACTAGTAGAAAAAATTGCTGATGAGGCAGAACTTTCAAAAGCAAGCGCAGAGCGTGCTCTTAATTCTGCAATTGATAACATCATCAAAGCTGTAACCAAGGGCGACCCCGTTCAGTTGGTTGGTTTTGGAACATTTAGCCAGGGCAAACGTTCAGCACGTGTTGGTCGTAATCCAAAAACAGGCGAGGCAATCAAGATTGCTGCTTCTAAGACCGCTAAGTTCTCAGCCGGTAAAGCATTTAAAGACTCTGTTAATAAACGTAAGTAATCAGTTACCGTTGCTTACCAAAAGGCCGCCGATTTGGCGGCCTTTTTTCTGATTCATACCCTCATGAATTAGCAAACTATACTGTTTCATTCGATTCATTTTTTTAGACAGTGGCTCACACAAATACTATTGCAATTGTAGGAGATGGCTTTGCAGCTGCAGTCGTGGTGCTTCATCTTTTGCGTCATGGCATCCCTGCAACATCTCTAAGAGTCTTTGGACCGGGTGAGTTGGGGCGGGGTAATGCCTATAAAACAAGTAGTCCTGCCTACCGCCTAAACGTGCGCGAGGATCTTCCTATTATTTTTACAGAAGATCCATTGCATTTTGCTCGCTGGGCAGAGCAATCACTCAATGATCATCATGCCAAGCATGAAGCAGGCTATTTTTATAGTCGCAACGATTTTGGTCTCTATATGCAAGCTCTTCTTGTTAGTGCCTTAGGTCCTCAAAAGCTCCAACAAATCCATGCTAGGGTTGATCAAATTAGACGCGTCAACGAGCATTGGGTTCTTGAGTATGGCCAAGAAAGCGTCATCGCCAAGCATGTCATTTTGGCTACCGGGAATACGTCACCGCGGTGGCCTTGCCCTATAAATAGTCAAAATACACCAAGTCATGACCTAAGCACACGCTTGGTTGAAAACCCCTGGCCTGGTAATCATCTGAATGATATTGGGCCAGATGATCAAATTATTCTGCTTGGAGCAGGGCTCACAGCGCTCGATGCGATCAATGCACTTGTTGAGCAAGGTCATCGCGGTCGCGTTAATGTCATCAGTCCTCGCGCTATATTTCCTCCGGCGCAGGCGCCTTGGCAGAGGCAGCGGCAACCGCAGTGGCCAAGTCATCTTACCCCTGCCAGCTTAGTTCGGTTTATGCGCCATTACTTACCGTCTGCGCCCCCGCAGAGTTCTGAATGGCAATGCGCATGGGAGGAATTACGACCTGAGCTGAATCGAATTTGGCAAGAGTTTACAGATCATCAACGGAAGATTTTGATAAAACGCGTTGGTTGGCTATGGAATCTCTATCGATTTAGGGCGGGACCTCAAACCATTGCAGCGCTTGAGGCATTGAGGGCCAATGGGCAGATCAACTTTGCGATAGGTCGAGCTAAGCAAATAATACTCAGTCACTCGGAGATCAAGGTACTCTTAGGAAATGGTGCCGAGCTTTGTGGTGACCGAGTGATTAATTGCACGGGTCCTAGTTCAGATCCATTATTGGATCAGTTAATGAGGGAGGGCTACGCACTTCCAGATGCATTGGCAACAGGCATTCGTGTTAATGCGGATTTTAAGGTTTTAGATCCTAAACAAGCACCATGGAATGATTTATGGATGATAGGACCTGCAACCATGGGAAGTTTAGGTGATGTTGTAGCTGCAAGTGCCATTGCCAAACAGGCAGAACAGTTAGCTAGGCAATTTACACACTAAGCGATACAAACTCTGAACTGAAATGAGGGTGTTAATGAGACCACTTTGGCTATTTATTATTTTACTAATACCTATTTTGCAGGGATGTGCTGCAGTATTTACCGATGCTTCGGATGCTAATCACGTTACTTTTTTGAATAGTGCCGATGAGTCATTGCCGCAACTGACACAGAAAGCTAATGCGTATTGCCAACAGTATGGCAAGAAAGCGTTCTATCGAAAGGGCGACAACCTCTTGCTCGCTGTGTTCGACTGTCGCTAGCTCTATTTGGATTTTTGTGGCATAGACTTTAGTGGGTTTAGTAATTCAGGCGGCATGGTGGTATCTTCCTCAATGGACTTACGATAGCCCGGTGGATATTTACTCCAGTCATAGCCCTTGCGTGCCCGTTGATACCCATAGTCATAAAGTGCTTGCATAAATTTAGTATCAAATTCTTCCACATGTGGAAAATCAAAATCAGAGCCGATATAAGCGAGATTAAAACCAACACGATCATCTTGGGTAATGTTGTAGATGCGATATAGGTCTCCCAAGCCTTGGGCTTGAATTAACTGAGAGATTGCACGACCTGCAATACTAAGAGTGCGTCGTTCTGTTTGTTGCCAATCAATATCCAAACGAGCATTTCGAATGATGTAAGCTTGACGATTGGTATTGCGCTTTACCCCAATCTCCTTAGCACGCTGTGCTGCGGCACTTGGATAGAGGAAGACTTGGGTGGTTGCACCACCGTCGACATGCATCTCCTGAAATTCCTTACCATCGATAATGAAATCAAACATAACCGGTGGGAAGGCTGCTGGAATAGAGGCTGAGGCCAATAAGATCTTACGAAATAGTTCAAGAGATTCGGGGGTGCCAACGCTGGCAATTTGACCCATATTCCATATCACCGGCGTGCCAGCGTCAATATTGGTTGTACCAATTAAGAGCCAACGACCTCGTTGATTGTATTCGTGAGCAACCTTTTGTAAAAGCTCAGCTGTAACGTATTTAGAAATTAAGCCAAATAGTGGCGAGCTGTCAGCTAAACCTTCTCCAAAAAATCCAGACAAAAAGCCGCGTGCTTTAAATACATCGCTTGGTTTAATCTGGGTATACACCTCTTTTAGAACGGGATCGTAATCTTTACCTAAGTAGGCAAATGGCGCAATTAAAGCGCCGGTACTAATTCCAGTGACCAGATTGAACTCTGGGCGACCCCCTTGTTCGGTCCAACCAACCAATAAACCTGCACCAAAAGCGCCGTTATCCCCACCGCCCGATAAAGACAAGTAATTACTTTTGCTATCGATCGCTTTCTTACCAAGCTGTTGGTTCATTTTGTTTACATCATCTACAAAATTATTAATGCCAGCAGTTGTGGCAATTAGATAGCGGGAGCTTTGCAGGCCTGCTATTTGTGCACGGGATAAATCAGACGACTGGACCGCCGCTTTACGCTCGAGCGTACTACATCCGCCAAGCAATAAGGCAGCCATAAGAATCAGTGAACGATAGTATCGTGTACGCATGACTGCCTTGTTAGGAACTCGGTGTTTAATCTGCTTATTGGGGAATAGGGGATCCGCCTAGGGCAAGATAGAGATTAACGCGTTGTGTTAATGCATCGACTTGCCCTTGACGATAGCTAATTTCAGTACTATTTGTTTTAATCTTCTGCTGTTGGATCTGGCGTTGATCGACGCGACCGATTGTAAACTCTTGTTCTATCCTTCGTAAAATCTGTTTTTGTTCTTGTAACTGGGCATTTAAAAGAACACTACGTTCACGCCAAGTCATCTCCCCATTCAGGGCATTCTCAACATCACCAAAGGCATTTAAAACGACCTTGCCATAATTGGCGAGAGCAGCTTGCGCCTCGGCATTTTGATAGGCAATTTGTGCTTCAATCGCGCCACCCTGAAAGAGTGGCATCATGACATTAGCACCAAGCCCTAAGCTGCTTGTAGGTCCGTTGACTAGGCTGAAGACTTCGCTATTGATGTAACCAAAGCCGGCCGTCAAACTGATCTTTGGGAGGCGCGCTAAGCGCTTCTCTGCGGCGGTATAAAAGGCACTATTGACCCTCGCTTCGGCAGCGATGATGTCAGGACGACGCTCCAGAATATCTGTTGGTATGCCAGATGCAATCGGTGGGGGCAATGCTGGAAGCCGTGTGCTTTTAAGTAAGGTAGCTTGGGGATAACGTCCGACTAAGATTTCTACAGCACGCAAGGATTGATCTCTGGCCTGCTTGGAGATGAGAGCGATTTCATGTGCCTGCGCTGCAGATGTTCTTGCAAAAGCCACATCATTTTTAGAGGATGCCCCAATTTGCTCGCGGATTTCAGTTAATTGAGCATAGCGCTTTGCAGCATCGGCATTTTCTTGGGATAAGCGGGCTTGCTCCTGAAAGCCACGTGCTAACCATACTGTTTTGGTAAGCGTCCCAATTAAAGATAGACGTGCGGCATCTTGTTCGGCATTTAGTGCTTTAGCATTTTGTTTGGCACCAGCAAGCGCCGTACGTACTCGACCCCATAGATCAAGCTCCCAGTTTGCGCCTATGTAATAACCAGTTAGACCAGAACCGCTTGAACCCACTTTACCGCCGGTATTGCCCACCACACCAAGCCCAGGATACTGAGCTCCGCCAGCTGCATCAATCAGAGCCTCTGCTTGTAGTCGACGTGCAGCAATGATGCGCACATCGGGATGGTTCTTTAAGGCTTCCGCCACTAATGCCTCTAACTCCGAATCATTAAATTGTTTCAGCCAGGCATCGTCGAGCTGAGAACCGGTGTTTACCCCCGCGCTAAATTGATTCGGAATACTGAGCTGAGGTAACGCTTGCTTGCGCAAGTCTTTTCCAGCGATGGGCGGGTTTACCGCGCAACTCATTAGAAAAAGGGTGCTTGCCATCAATATGCACGCCCGCACAGTATGGATCAAGGTGGACTCTGTCATTTCTTAGTGCAATTTCGGAACGATGTAGTTCAGTTTTGTTGCTACTCGAAGCATCACCTTACGAATAACATGCAAAAAGACCATGTGATCGGTATAGACCGCACCTTCACCTACTGCACCAGCTGGGAGCAGAGGATAATTTTTGGTTTCATCCAAGATCAGCTTTACTGCAAATCGATTTGCAGCAATATCACGCAAACCAATAGTGGGCAGGTTACCGCTTACATTAAGTTGACCCTGACCTTCAGCATATATAACCGATTCAACCTTCGCCTTTATGATCTGACCAGGTAGGCTTGGTATATAAAACTCAGCCTCATTGCCCGGAGCAATTTGGTGTAGCTCATTTTGTTTATACAGGGCATAAATCTGAGGCGTATCTTCCATGAAGGTCATGACCGAAGAGATTGGGAAAGCAGCCACATAAGCACCGGGGCGAAGTTGGACATTCACAATCACACCATCAGCGGGAGCGCGATTGATAGTTTGTTCAAGATCGTATTGCACATGTCTGAACTGTTCTTGAAAATCAAGGAGGTCAGCTTCAGCTTTTTCGAGATCAAAGCGATTGCCGGCACCAGCATCAACCAATTGTTTGTTCTCGGAGACGCGTAATTTTGCCAAATCTAATTTAGCTTTAATCGAGTTTGCCTGGGCTTGATATTGGGTTGCGTCAATTTTAAAAAGTACGTCACCTTTTTTAACCCGTTGATTAATCTTTACTGGAACCTCAATGACACGACCTTTCACTTGACTCACAATTCCAACATTGTTGCGCACCACAATGACATCCCCGGAAGAGGGTGAAAAGACGTTGAGTAATAAGATCAGAGTGATCATGCCCACCACGGGGATTGTGATCACAATAACTTTTGCCGTAGTGGTCCACGGTAGTAATTTATATTTGAAGAAGATCAGCCAAACAATGCCAGCATAGATCGATAGAAGTAGTGCTTCCATTATGGTTTACTCGATTCTGATTCAGTACCAGCCTGATCCTCTACCGGCGTGTAGCGATCAGTACCGTAGGCTAATTTATACATAGTGGGGCGTGTATACGCCCATAGATAGGCAAAGGGCCACAGTAAGCCACCAAAAAACAAAGAGAGTACGCAAAGTGCATGAATGGCATCGCGTTGCGGATGTTGTCGCCGCTTAGCCACAGTATCTGGCCATATATGGACAAACCAAAAAAGGGCAATAAACCCAATGGGTAAAATAATCAGCACGCTCCAGGAAATGATGTTTGCGAAGCCATCGATTAAATGAGCAGGCATAAATGATGCGTGGGCCTGCATCGGTAGGGACGTTAGCAGTAGTAATAAAGGTTTTAAACGCAAACTCATCTTATCTTCCTTAAAAACGAGGTGTTTGTAGACATAATAAGCATTGATTTTTTTGATCCGATGCTAAACCATTGAACACAGAAGATTATTCACTGTGCGGTTGAGCGACGGTATTAGCTCTAAGGCTAATGGTTATAGTATAAAGTTCTTAAAAGGCCTCTTTTTCAGCCTCTAAGTAGGCAAGACTCGTGTATTTACCAATATTGTTGTCAAAGCCTTGCATAGTCTTAGCGCGTTTACTAACCCGCGGGTCTTTAAGGACCAAGGACTTAGCAGCACTCAGATCTTGACCATCCTTCACTGCTTTTACACAGGTTTCATAAATCCCAGCCAAAAAATCACCATACTCTTTGAGGAGTTGTTTACTCGGTTCACCATGACCGGGAATCCATATCTGATCACCCCCAAAGCTTTGCAGGTTTTTATAGGTTTTGAAAGTACCCACATAGGAACCATCATCGATATTGGCGATGCGATTACCCATGGCGATATCACCCACATAAGTAATCTTATCTTCGATAAGCTGCATACAAATATCGCCAGGTGTATGAGCAATCCCATGGTGATGGATCTTGATACGGACGTCACCATAGTTAAAAATATCTCCTTGCTTGGCAATATGAGTCGGCGGAATTACCTTGGTGCCAGCAGTCGCTTGGTTGGTCCAGCGTTCCATGAGATTACGCCACGCATTACCTTCAATCCCTTTAATTTGATCGATCGAGTAAGGGTGGGCGTAAATGGGGATGTCTTTGCCATACGCTTCAATAAATGCCTGATTACCTAAAAAATGATCGCCGTGATAATGCGAGTTAAAGATAGCAATCACAGATTTATGAGTCACACGCTTAATCATGCGGATTACCATCTCGCCAATTTGGACAGATGCACCCGTATCCAAAAGAATGACCCCTTGCTGACTAACTACAAAAGTGACGTTGGCCATCATGCCTTGGTTTTCTGGAGTTGGAAAACCATCGGGGGAGTAAATCATCCAAACATGCTGACTTAATTGCTTAGCAGGAATATCTTTTACGGGTGGGCCTTTTAAAAAATCATCTGCGGCTCGTGCAAATTGCATCAACTGGGGGCTGAGTGCTACAGCACTTGCCCCTGCAGCCCACTTCAAGACCTGACGACGCTCATTTGGAACCATGGGGACTCCTTATTACGTATTCGGATACGTTTAGAACAAGACTAAGAAGGCATTACCCAGCATGCAATTTGGGCATACAAGGGAATACCGATAATTATATTGAGAGGGAAAGTAATGCCGAGCGACATACCCATATAGAGGGCGGGACTCACCTCAGGAAGAGCATGACGAAGCACAGCAGGAACTGCAATATAGGAAGCACTAGCAGCAAGAACCATCAGCAAAATAGTATTACCAAGCTCAACCTGAAAGAGCGCACACAGACTGAGTGCAAATAAGGAATGGCAGAGTGGTGCAATGAAGGCGTATAAAAACAGCACGCGCGGCTTTCCTTTAAGGTCTGCAAAACTCTTTGCACTCATTAAACCCATATCGAGAAGAAAGAAAGCCAGCATTCCCTTAAACAGATCAACCGAGAACGGCGCCATCACTTTTTGACCATCCGGCCCCGATAAAATTCCAATGAGCATGGCACCCAAAAGAAGAAGCTGCGCACCATCTGTAAAGGACTCGTGTAATAACTTACCGACTTTAAGAGATTGCTTCGTTTGCGAGACCGAAGACTTGGCTCGATTGGCTAAAAAGATTGCCAAGATAATGGCAGGCGATTCCATCAGTGCCATGGCAGCTGCCATATGACCACCGTACTCGATTTGCACATGATTTAAATATTGAGTGGCGGTAATAAACGTAACCGCACTCACTGAACCATAGGTCGCTGCAATTGCAGCAGAATCAAGCGCACCCAGTTTAGTTTTTAGAAAGAAGTAGCTCACCAGTGGCACAACGCACGCCAAGAAGATGGCAATGCCTAAGCTGGTAGTAATTTCTAAGGTCAACCCAGATTGGTGCAGAGCAAAGCCACCTTTTAGGCCCAAGGCCATTAAAAGGTAAAGGGATAGAAAACGTGTAATCGGTTGTGGGATCTCTAGATTAGATTTCACCAATCCAGCAAATACACCAAAGATAAAGAATAGGATGGCTGGGTCAATAATGGTACTCATAAGCACATTTTCTCATTTTTAGACCCAGTCAATTTGAATCTTCTCATACTCTAATAATTAGGGAATAGAGCGTTGATGAATTGCCTGCCCTTGTTTGTTTACCTTCACCAAGAGCATTTGACCTGAACCAACCGATGCTCCGGTAAACGCACGAATATTAACTTGGTGACTCACTAAAATCAGCGGTATTTTATTGCCACTAGATAATTGTTTTTTGATGAACGCTTCAAGCTCTTTGGTTTGTTTATCACCCCGACTCATTTCTTCGAAGAAGGAACCTAATGAAGTTTCTGGAACAGCTTTCCCTTTATTAAGGAGGCTGGCCGTATCCATACAGCGACACCAAGGGCTACTAAAGACCCGGGCTTCCTGAATACCTTG
>DBCI01000118.1:17650-22073 GCA_002292975.1 Polynucleobacter sp. UBA962
CAATCATTGAGGCGATAGCCTGGAGGGTCGCTAAATCCAGGGGCATCAGCATGACGCATGATGATGATGCTGGAACCGGAGCGTAGATCTTCGACAAGGTTTGCATTAACCGTTGCGGATACGAATAACGCTAAGAAGCAAAGTAAGCGCAGCATTATTCTGCGAGGACTTTTCCAGGATTGAGGATGTTATTCGGGTCAAGGGCATGTTTAATACTGCGCATTAATTGATGCGCAACTGGGCCACGATGCGCCTTTAAGTCTGGTAATTTGAGTTGACCAATCCCATGCTCCGCAGAGATCGAGCCATGGTGTTTCTCAACTTGCGTATAGACCACATCATGAATCACTTGCTCATAACTACGATTAAATTCTTTAGGGTTCTCACCAGTTGGTGGAGCGACGTTGTAATGTAAATTACCATCCCCAAGATGTCCGAAGTTAATAAGGCGCACGCCACTGAAGCGTTGTCGCAAGATACCATCGGTTTCCTCTATAAATGCATGAAGGGAAGAGATGGGTAGGGAGATATCGTGTTTGAGGTTAGCGCCTTCTTGTGCCTGGGCCATCGTAATATGTTCACGCATGGTCCAAAATGATTGGGCTTGAGAGAGATTGCTTGCTATTACCGCATCGCTTGCTAGGCCTGTTTCAAAAGCGCTCTCGAGCACATTTTCCATTAAGTTACGGGCATGTTCTTCGCTTTCATGATCGGATAGCTCAACCAAGATAGTGTATGCAGGATCATTGGACAGAGGATTCTTCATCTGCGCAAAGTGTTTAGCAGTTAAATCAAGCGAGTCCTTAGACATCATCTCAAAACCAGTCAGCAAAGCCGCTGTGCGTTTCTGAAAGAGGTTAAGGAGTTGGATGGTCGATGGAATATCGGGTACCGCTACTAAGGCAGTCCACTGTGCTGCAGGAAGAGGAAATAGCTTTAAGACCGCAGCAGTGATGATTCCTAAGCAACCCTCAGAACCAATATAGAGATCTCGCAGATCAAAGCCCGTATTGTCTTTACGTAAACTCCGCAGCCCTTGCATGATCTCACCTTGTGCAGTAACTACTTCAAGACCTAAACACAACTCACGGGCGTTACCGTAGCGCAAGACATTGGTGCCACCGGCATTGGTTGCTAAATTACCACCAATCTGACAACTACCTTGAGCACCTAAGCTTAGAGGAAACAGAAATCCTTGGGCTTTAGCTGCCTCTTGTACGGTTTGTAAAATACAACCCGCCTCAACCACAATTGTTTGATTGCTCGCATCAATCCCGCGTATGGTCTGCATGCGCTTGAGGTTTAAGACCACCTGCTGCCCAGAATCGTTAGGAGTAGCAGCGCCACACATACTGGTGTTTCCACCTTGGGGTACGAGCGAGATCTTCGCCTGGTTGCAGGCTTTCACAATCTCAGCTACCTGTTCTGTGGTCTGAGGTAAGAGGATGGCGAGCGCTTTACCTTGGTAGCGATTACGCCAATCCCTCAGATAAGGAGATTGATCGGATTCTTCGAGAAGTACATACTGAGTGCCCAGTAAGGTCTGACAGTGGGCAATAAAAGCAGTGGGGTTCATCGGACTATTCTATTGCTTTGTATTTGTATCTGCTTTTGCCTTGGCTTTCGCCTCGGCTTTGATTGGTTTTAAATAGAGTAATAGGCAAATGAAGATGATGACCGAAAGAACCAACTCAAGCAGCGCCATCCAAAAGTTCCAACCCGATTCAGAGATTCGTACTAAGGCTTCTGTGGTGTAGATCAGGATCAGCATGGTCCCCCACTGCATGGTGTATACCTTGGCACGCCATAGGCCTGGAAGCATCACCGCCAAAGGAAGTGCTTTCAGAATGAGCCATGAGCCACCGGGTCGCAAGGGTGAGATAAACCACTCCCACGCAATGCAAACAATAATGAGATCGAGTGTGGCTGCGCTCGCTATCAGGACATATTTATCCTTACTGAGGATTGCGGCAAGTAATTTGCTCATGAACGAACCACTCGCAGGCGTAAGGCAATCTCAGCAAGGCGTTTGCCTTGGGCAATGGCTAGACGGCTCTCGTCTGCACTAATTGGCGCACTCCCATCAGCATGGGCAAGATGGGTAACGCCGTATGGAGTACCACCGGTTGCGGTGTTCATCAGCTCACTATGACTGTATGGAAGTCCCACTAAGATCATGCCATGGTGCATCAATGGGATCATCATCGAGAGGAGCGTGGTCTCTTGCCCACCATGCAAACTACCAGTACTAGTAAACACACAAGCAGGCTTGCCTTGCAGTGCACCACTAAGCCATTGCGCCGAGCTGCCGTCTAAAAAATATTTGAGGGGGGCAGCCATATTGCCAAACCGAGTTGGTGAGCCCATCGCAAGACCAATGCATTCTTCAAAATCGGAGTGTTCTGCATAAGGAGCCCCTTCAGATGGTACTGCCGGCTCGGTTGCTTCGCAGACTGCAGAAATTGCTGGAACGGTGCGGATTCGGGCGCCGATCCCCGAAACGCTCTCGATGCCCTCAGCAATCAAGCGTGCTAATTTCTGGGTGGCACCATGCCGAGAGTAATACAAGACCAAAATTTCTGGGGAGCTCATGTGAAGCGTTTCCTTTGGTATTCAAGAGAGATTCCCATATGATACGGGCATGCAATTATCGTATTCTATTCAGCGTTGGCTCCCTCTTGCTAAAGAGTTATGGGACCGCAACCAGCATTTGAAGCTCAATCAAGTATCGGCGAGTTTGGCCTTTACAACCATTCTCTCCTTAGTGCCCATCCTTACTGTGGGGTCGTATTTAGTATCCAATCTCCCTGGAGTGGTGGCACTCCGGGCTAGCGTACAAACGTGGTTACTCAAAAATTATTTTCCTGGTGGTATTAGTCAGCAGGTTGCTAATTACTTTGCCCAGTTCTCTGCAAAAGCAACAGGCCTAACCTTACTTGGTTCAATCGGATTGCTTGTGACAACGATTGTCACCATGATCGTGATTGAGCGGGCCTTTAATGAGATCTGGCAGGTTAAACAACCTAGACCATTTATGAAGAAGATGCTGATTTATTTGGCTGCGATGGTTATTGGCCCCTTACTGCTCGGCTTAGGGATTTATCTCAGTGGTGCCTTATTTGCATCAGCGAGCGGTTGGTTTCCAACGCTTTCAGCAGGCTTTAAGTTCATGAGTACGATCGTCCCCAGTCTTTTGGCCTTCATTGTTTTTGTACTAGCCTACCGAGTCTTGCCGTATGCCAAGGTAGAGTGGCGTGACGCATTGACCGGCGCACTCTTTGCAGGTCTGGCGTATGAACTCACAAAATTTGGCTTTGCCTTTTTTATTACCCAAGCTGCATTCTATAAAACAGTCTATGGCACGTTTGCAATCCTACCGTTGATGCTGATCTGGATTTACATCACCTGGTGGGTCACCTTAGCGGGCGCGGTGATTGTCGCGAATATGCCGACTATCCGGCAGAGTCTCATTCAGGAACGATTGCCCACCTAATGCCATAATGGAGTCATGTCCGGAAATACCTTAGGCCTTCTGTTCGCGGTCACCACCTTTGGTGAATCGCATGGTCCTGCAATTGGTGCGGTGGTCGATGGTTGCCCACCAGGAATGTCTCTTTCGGAGGCTGATATCCAAGGAGATCTGGATCGCCGTAAGCCAGGTACCTCTAGGCATGTGACCCAACGCAAAGAAGAAGACAAGGTTGAGATCCTGTCGGGGGTCTTTGAAGGTAAAACTACCGGCACACCCATTTGCTTACTGATCCGCAATACCGATCAACGCAGTCAAGATTATGGCGATATCCTGCAGACCTTCCGACCTGGTCATGCGGATTACACCTATCACTATAAATATGGCTTTCGGGATCCGCGTGGCGGTGGCCGCTCTTCGGCCCGTTTAACTGCTCCCGTTGTAGCTGCCGCCGCCATTGCTAAAAAATGGTTGCGTGAGCACTATGGCACCGAGATTGTGGCGCACATGAGTCAGTTGGGTGAGATTGCAGTCCCGTATGACGATGCAAAGCAGATTACACAAAACCCATTCTTTGCCGCCAACGCCAAGATCATTCCACAGCTTGAGGAATATATGGATGCTTTGCGTAAAGCAGGGGACTCGTGTGGGGCAAAGATTGAAGTGCGTGCCAGTAAAGTACCGATTGGCTTGGGCGAACCACTATTTGATAAGTTGGATGCCGATATTGCGCATGTGATGATGGGTATTAATGCGGTCAGGGGTGTTGAGATTGGTGCTGGTTTTGCAGTAGTGACTCAAAAGGGTAGCGAGCACGGTGATGAGATGCATCCGGACGGCTTTGCAAGTAATAACTCGGGGGGAACGCTTGGCGGTATCAGTACTGGCCAAGATCTTCGGGTCTCGATCGCGATTAAGCCCACATCAAGCATTATGAGTCCCAAAGAGACCGTT
>DBCI01000118.1:22143-30716 GCA_002292975.1 Polynucleobacter sp. UBA962
GGTATTCGTGCGGCACCGATCGCTGAAGCGATGTTAGCCTTAGTGTTGATGGATCATGCTTTACGTCACCGTGCACAATGTGGTGACGTTACGCTAAGTACTAGCGCGATTCCAGCAGCTCGTCCTCGTTAATTTACTAAGCATGACTGCATCTACCCGTTGGGCCTTTGGGGCCTTTTTCTTTTTGTACTTCGCCTACATTGGCTTGATGTCGCCTTATGCCAGTTTGTATTTTGCAGAGCTTGGCTTTGGTGCGATAGAAATTGCAGCCCTCATGTCGATGTTGCAGGTAACCCGAATTTTGGGACCTTTTTCTTGGGGCTGGCTCTCTGATTACCTATCGAATCGCGTCGGCATCATGCGCTTTTGCGCTGTCCTCGCCTGCGTTACCTTCGTAGCCATTTTTTATTTACAAGAATACATCCCTCTATTAATTTGGATGTTTGTCTTACACACTATTTTGAGCAGTATGGTGCCATTGGGCGAGGCGGCGACCGTGCATGCTTTATACAAAGAAGAGTCTTTCTATCATCGCTATGGTCGTATACGCTTGTGGGGATCGATTGGATTTATCACCATGGTTTTAATTGCAGGAGAGATCTTTCATTGGCAAGGTATTGTGATTTTTCCTTGGCTAGGCGTGGCAGTTCTGATTCTTCTTGTGATTAATACGTTTTTCTTGCGAGAACCAAAGATTGAGCGCCAACCCTTGGTGCGTGGTGAGCTACGCTCGGTCCTTCGCAGACCCGAAGTGCGTTGGTTTTTGCTATCTGCTTTTGCAATGATCTTTGGGCACGCGGCATTGTATGTGTTCTATTCCCTTTATTTATTAGACCTTGGCTATAACAAGTTCCAGATTGGACTATTTTGGACGCTTGGAGTGCTCGCAGAAGTAATCTTCTTTTATTTTCAAAGCAAGGTCTTGGCGCGTTACTCACCAACGGCCATGCTGCAAATGACTTTTGTGGTGGGCGTCATTCGCTTTGTGCTAATTGGCTACTTTGCCAGCACCAGTTTTTTAATTGTGGCGCAGTTGATGCATGCGGCAACCTTTGCTGCACATCATAGTGCAAGCACTCGATTAATACAGACTTGGTTTACAGGTCCTCTCCAGGCACGCGGTCAGGCTTTATTCACGACTGTGGCGTATGGCTTTGGGGGTAGCTTGGGAGGCTTATGTGCTGGCTGGATTTGGGATCAATTGGGACCGAATCAAGTCTTTGGTATGGCGGCAGTAGCGTGTGCGCTCGCTGGTTTAGCGATTTATCAAGTCAAACCAAGTATGGTCAAGACTTAGTTACATCCCAGAGTAATTAGGACCGCCACCACCTTCAGGTGTGACCCAAACAATATTTTGAGTCGGATCTTTAATGTCGCAGGTTTTACAATGCACGCAGTTCTGCGCATTGATTTGTAATTTAGGTTTACCTGCTACCTCGATATATTCATAAACACCTGCAGGGCAGTAGCGTTGTTCGGGACCTGCGTAGACATCTAAATTGATGGCGACCGGCACATCCTGATCTTTCAGGGTGAGGTGCGAGGGCTGATTCTCTTCATGGTTGGTGTTCGAGATAAATACCGAAGAGAGGCGATCAAATGTGATTTTGCCATCTGGCTTTGGGTAATCAATGATCCGATGGAGTTTTGCCGGCTCAAGATATTCATAATCAGCTTTGCGTTGATGAATGGTCCATGGCACATTACCACCTAATAGTTTTTGTTCAATGCCGACCATCAGGGTGCCGAGGTATAAACCTTTGGACATCCATGACTTAAAGTTGCGCGCGCGTTTTAGTTCATCGTAAAGCCAACTGTTCTTAAATGCGCTGGGGTAGGCAGTGAGAATATCGTTGGAGCGATTTTCAGAGAGAGCCGATAAGACCGCCTCAGCCGCGAGCATGCCCGATTTAATTGCGGCATGACTACCTTTGATGCGTGAGGCATTGAGATAGCCCGCATCACAACCAATCAGAGCGCCTCCAGGGAAAACGGTCTGGGGCAAACTATTTAATCCTCCTGCCGTAATTGAGCGCGCACCGTAGGCAATGCGTTTACCGCCCTCAAAAGTAGGGCAAATCGCTGGGTGTAGTTTATAGCGCTGGAATTCTTCAAAAGGACTTAAGTAGGGGTTACGATAGGACAAACCAACCACCATACCAACGGCTACTTTGTTCTCACCAAAGTGATACAAGAATGAGCCACCATAGGTCTTGGAGTCCAAGGGCCATCCTGCAGTATGAATAACCAAACCTGGCTGATGATTCTGTGGAGAAACTTCCCAAAGTTCTTTGATACCAATGCCATAGCTTTGGGGATCAGCACTCCGATCGAGTTGATATTGATGAATCAGCTCCTTGCCAAGATGACCGCGCGATCCCTCCGCAAAGAGGGTGTACTTAGCACGCAGTTCCATGCCCAATTGAAATTGCTCAGTAGGCTCACCTGTTTTACTGACGCCCAGATTACCAGTTGCAACTCCGCACACAGCCCCTTGAGCGTTGTACAAAATCTCGGCTGCAGCAAAGCCCGGAAAAATCTCAACCCCAAGGCTTTCTGCTTGCGTTCCTAACCAGCGTGTGAAATTACTCAAACTGAGAATGTAATTTCCTTGATTACTAAAACACTCAGGTAAAAACAGATGAGGGACGGTTAATGATCCGGTTTCGGTTAAGAAGGTGAACTGATCTTTGCTAACGGGCGTTTCGAGAGGGGCGCCTAGCTCTTGCCAATTTGGGATGAGCTCGTTAAGTGCTCTTGGATCCATAATGGCGCCTGACAAAATATGCGCACCGACCTCAGACCCTTTTTCAAGCACACAAACACTGAGCTCTAAGCCTTCTTGCTGCGCTAATTGCTTTGCCCGAATGGCCGCCGATAAGCCGGCAGGGCCACCACCCACAATGACCAGGTCGAAGTCCATGGCTTCACGAGGGCCATATTGCTGAAGTAGATCCTGGGGGTTCATAACCCTAGTTTAGTGCTTTTGGTAAATAATTTTGAGATCTAGAGCGGTTATCATTTAGCCTAAGTAATCCCTATTAAGAAAGAAAGTCAGACGTATGAACAAAATTTTTCCTAGTGCCCGTGCCGCTCTTCAGGATGTCCTCAAAGATGGGCAGACTCTCGCCGTTGGTGGTTTCGGCTTATGCGGTATTCCAGAGGCTTTAATTGGGGCTGTGAAGGACCTAGGGGCTAAAAACCTAACGGCAATCTCTAATAATGCGGGTGTGGATGATTTTGGTTTGGGGATTTTATTGGCGACCCGCCAAGTAAAAAAAATGATTTCCTCGTACGTCGGCGAGAATAAAGAATTTGAGCGGCAATACTTAGCGGGTGAATTGGAATTGGAGTTCACACCCCAAGGAACACTGGCTGAAAAATTGCGTGCTGGTGGTTGTGGTATCCCAGCATTCTTTACCAAAACTGGGGTCGGAACGATTGTGGCTGAAGGCAAGGATGTGCGTGATTTTGATGGCGAGAAATACATTATGGAGCGCTCTTTGGTTTCAGACATCTCCTTGGTTAAGGCATGGAAGGCTGACAAAGCGGGTAATTTGGTCTATCGCCTCACTGCGCAGAACTTCAATCCAGTTGTTGCTATGGCTGGCAAGATAACCGTGGTTGAGGTGGAAGAGATTGTGGAGAATGGGCAATTAGAGCCTGCTCAAATTCATACACCGAGTATCTATGTTCACCGCATTGTGTTGAACACAAATCCAGAGAAGCGCATTGAGCAGCGCACATTAACGCAAGCCTAATTAACCTGAATTAAGTAGAGGAATCAATCATGCCTTGGAGTAGAGATGAAATGGCGGCCCGCGCTGCTAAAGAGTTACAAGATGGTTTTTATGTCAATCTCGGCATTGGTATGCCAACCCTTGTGGCCAATCATGTACCAGATGGGATGGAAGTCTGGTTGCAATCCGAAAATGGCCTCTTAGGCATTGGCCCATTTCCGACCGAGGCACAAGTGGATGCGGACATGATTAATGCAGGCAAGCAAACAGTCACTACCTTGCCTGGGTCAGCGATCTTTTCATCGGCTGATTCCTTTGGCATGATTCGCGGTGGCAAGATTAATATTGCGATCCTCGGCGCAATGCAAGTGAGTGAACACGGTGATCTTGCCAACTGGATGATTCCAGGCAAGATGGTGAAGGGTATGGGCGGTGCGATGGATTTAGTAGCTGGTGTAAAGCACGTGGTGGTTTTAATGGAGCACGTTGCCAAGAAAAAAGATGGCAGTGAAGAAATCAAAATTTTGCCTAAATGTACTTTGCCATTGACCGGTCTTGGTGTGATTAATCGCATCATCACCGATCTTGGAGTACTGGATATCACCCCGAAGGGGCTGAAGCTAGTGGAGTTAGCACCGGGCGTTAGCAAAGAAGACATTCAGGCAAAAACGGGTGCACCAATCGATCTTAGCGCGGTGCATTGAACGCCGAATACTTACACGCACATAAACGTGGGGATGCCGAACATGCCCACGCAGTAACAGGACGTGCCCAGCGCTGGCTGTGGATTGCTTTATTTCTGACCCTTGGCTTTTCAGCAGTTGAGTTGATTGCAGGCTTGTGGGCTAGTTCGCTTGCATTAATTTCGGATGCTGGTCATATGGTGACCGATGCAGCCGCCTTGGGTTTAGCCTTACTAGCCCAGTTCATCGCCAAACGTCCGCCCTCAGCAAAACATTCTTTTGGTTTTGGTCGCGCCGAGGCACTCGCTGCGTTTGTGAACTGCATAGTGATGTTGGGCTTAGTACTTTGGATCATCATCGAAGCCATTAGCCGCATTCAGGATCCGCACCCAGTAGCTGGGTTGACCGTAACGATTGTGGCTGCCATTGGCTTGTGTGTAAATCTTCTGGTGGCATGGTCTCTATCGCGCGACAAGAAGAGCGTGAACACGCGAGCCGCCTTGATTCATGTGATGGGCGATCTTCTCGGATCGATTGCCGCATTGGTATCGGGCGTAGTCATCCAATTGAGTGGATGGATGCAAATTGATCCATTGCTCTCGATCTTTGTTTCTCTACTCATTCTGAAATCAACCCTCTCCATCCTTAAAGAGTCTTATCACTTCCTCATGGAAGGTGTGCCGCTTCACATCGATTATGTGAAGGTAGGCCACGATCTCATGGCGATTGATGGTGTAGTGACCGTTCACGATCTGCATGTTTGGGAGATGAGTCCAGGTCATCCTGCATTAATCGGTCACGTTGAAGTAAAGCAAATGAAGCAGTGGCCAAGGATCCTAGAAAAAGTATCGGCCATGTTGCGTGAGACCTATGGCATTGATCACATTACCTTGCAGCCAGAAGAGGCAGGCAAACAAGAGTTAGAGCCGATTCCTGCTCATGGAGAGAAGGCTCGCCACACTGCACTCTTGAGCAAAGAGCATCACGGTCATACTGACTATGTAGCATGCTCTAGTCCCGCAGGAACGCACCGCATGGCATACCATGCTTGGGGCGATCCACGTAATCCCAGTGTCTTGTATTGCGTGCATGGCTTATCGCGACGCGGGAGTGATTTTAGAGTGATGGCCGCGGCTTTGTGCGATCGACACTATGTGGTGTGCCCTGATATTGTTGGCCGTGGAGACTCTGACTATCTCGCAAATCCCATGTTCTATGCGATTCCGCAATATGTTAGTGATATGGCGAGCCTCAGTAGTAAGTTGGGCGTGGAAAAGGTGAACTGGTTTGGAACCTCGATGGGTGGCTTGATTGGCATGGTGTATGCCGCAATGCCTGGAAACTCAGTAAGACGCTTGCTACTAAATGATGTTGGCCCCCGAATTGAGGCAGCCGCACTAATTCGGTTGGCGAGTTATGTGGGTAAACCATTCTCGTATGTGAATCGCCATATCGCACTCGAGAAATTAAACTCCATCTGCGCACCATTTGGTAAACATACCGATAGCGAGTGGGAGTTACTGAATGGCCCCATGCTCATGCAAAAGAATGAGCAATGGATTTTGCACTATGACCCTGCAATTGCGGTACCGTTTGCTTCCGTAACTCCAGCGATTGCCAAAGCGGGCGAGTTGGCGATGTGGCAGAGTTTTGAGAGCATCGCTTGCCCCATATTGATAGTGCGGGGTGCCGACTCCGATTTATTATCTCGAGAGACAGTGACCGAGATGTGTACGCTCAATCTCAAGGCTAGCAGTATTGAGATCCCCAATACTGGTCATGCTCCTGCATTTATCAAGGCTGAACAGATTGACATTGCCCGCCAGTTTTTCCTATAGTTGTTCTTAGGAACCTTTATTCCGTAAATCACGTGCCTAGTCCAGACCGCCCCAGCAACGTTACTAGTGTTCATCAGGGTTCCCAAAGGCATGATGCTTGGTTTGGCGAATCTCTAGAGCAGCACTCACACGAAGTTGCAGTCATTTTGCAGGACTTACATTTAGACGAGGCAACGCTGAAAGCCGCAGAGCATCTTCATAGCACCCTTGGTAAGGATGCACTGATCAAGCAAATCGGCCAAGATGCCGGTGATTTACTCATTGGCTACCGTGGCTTACGTCAAGCTCAGGCTAAGCTAACGAAGCAAGATGGCGTTAGTAACGTTACTGGCCAAGAAGAGATCTTACGTAAGATGTTGCTCGCCTTTGGGAATGATCTGCGCGTTGTGTTGATCTACCTTGCATCCCGTCTACAAACTCTGCGTTGGATTGCTAAAAGTCGTTTGTCTGCATCACCCGCTTGGGCGCAAGAGATCTTAGACATTGATGCCAGCCTTGCCAATCGTTTAGGGATTTGGCAAATGAAATGGGAGATGGAGGATTTAGCCTTTCGGGTACTTACACCCACAACCTATAAAGAGATCGCTGGCTTACTCGACTCCAAGCGGGTGGAGCGCGAGCAATTTATTGTTGATGTGATTGCCCGATTAAATCAAGAACTAGGGCTTGCTCACATTACGGCCGATGTTCAAGGAAGACCCAAGCATATTTACAGTATCTGGAAGAAGATGCAAGGTAAGTCCTTGGAGTTTGCGAACTTGTATGATGTGCGCGCTTTTCGGATCTTGGTTGATGATGTCAAGGCCTGCTATGCCACGTTAGGATTGGTGCATAACCTATGGCAACCGGTGCCTCGTGAGTTTGATGATTACATTGCTCGCCCCAAGCCTAATGGATATCAATCCTTGCACACAGTGGTCATTGACGAACAGGGTATTGCCTTTGAGATTCAGATTCGTACACAAGAGATGCATCGACAGGCCGAGTATGGTTTGGCTGCACACTGGCGCTATAAAGAGGGTGCTTACTCCGCAGATGCAAAAGACTTAGGCACGCACAGTGCAGAAGTGGCTTACGAACGACAGATTGCATGGGCTAGGCAGCTGATCTCCTGGAAAGAAGATGCCTGGGAGCAACTCAAGCATCACGAGATCGATGACCACATCTACGTACTGACTCCCTTGGGCAAAGTGATCTCCTTAGAAAAAGGTTCATCACCCATTGATTTTGCCTACGCGGTGCATACTGATCTTGGTCATCGTTGTCGTGGAGCGCGCATTGATGGGGCAATGGTGCCGCTAGATACTGCCTTGAGCAATGGCCAGACCGTAGAAATCATTTCTGTGAAGCAGGGCGGACCATCACGCGATTGGCTTCATCCAGAGCGTGGCTATCTACGATCACAGCGGGGCCGTGCACGTGTGCGTGCTTGGTTTAATGCCCTCGATGATGAGGCGAGTCAAGGCTCTCCAAAGCCTATTGAGAGCAAAACGGAGAAGCAGACTGACAAGCCTCCAGCTGACGATATTCAAATCAAGCCCCGTCAGAGCAAAGCGAATCAAAGTGGTGATGTCTTAGTGGTGGGCGTTGATTCTTTATTGACTCAATTAGCAAGGTGTTGCCGACCTGTGCCGCCTGATCCGATTGCGGGCTTTGTAACCCAAGGACGTGGGGTATCGATTCATCGCAGAAGTTGTAAAACATTCAAGGCATTGCTCGAGCGGGCCCCTGAGCGAGTTATCCAAACCGCTTGGAGTGGGAAGCTCGACCGAGAGCAAGGCGCTGGTAAGGATCGTGTCTTTCCTGCTGATTTAGCAATTACTGCATTAGATCGACCTGAGCTAATGCGTGAGCTCTTTGAGATTACCTCCAAGATTGGCGTGCATGTGATCGATCTCAAAAAATCAGTTCGCAAGGGCTTAGCGCAGATCCAAATGACCATTGAGATACAGAACACCGAAGCCTTACGACTCATACAAACTGGCCTTGAGAGTCTGCGGGGAGTCACGGAAGTGCGCCGGCGGTGATAAACTCTTGATCTATATAGGCTCGTAGCTCAGCTGGTTAGAGCACCACCTTGACATGGTGGGGGTCGTTGGTTCGAGTCCAATCGAGCCTACCAACGATAGAGAAGTAAAGAGATGTAATTGGTATGCGCGTTGTGCTCATTTAGTTTGGGACGAACGCGCATTCTTATTTATACGTAGTCGTTTTGATGGAGCAGGTATGGTGGTAGTTACTCTTCCGGATGGGTCTAGGCGCGAGTTTGCTGCGCCGGTCACCATTGCTGAAGTTGCCCAAAACATTGGTAG
>DBCI01000118.1:30798-31934 GCA_002292975.1 Polynucleobacter sp. UBA962
CATGATGTGCAACTCGCCATCATCACCGATAAAAATCCTGAGGGCGTGGAGATTATTCGCCATTCAACGGCGCATTTGCTCGCCTATGCAGTGAAGGAGTTATTTCCAGACGCTCAGGTCACGATTGGGCCGGTGATTGATAACGGCTTCTATTACGACTTCTCTTACCATCGACCCTTCACTCCTGATGATCTAGTTGCTCTTGAGAAAAAGATGGCGGAGTTGGCCAAGAAGGATGAGCCTGTGGTTCGGCAAGTGATGCCACGCGATCAGGCGGTTGAGTTCTTTAAGAAGCAGGGCGAGCTCTATAAGGCAGAAATTATTGCCAGCATTCCGCAAGGCGAAGATGTATCGCTTTATACCGAAGGAAAGTTCACGGATCTTTGCCGCGGTCCGCACGTCCCATCCACTGGTAAGTTGAAGGTATTTAAGCTCATGAAGCTGGCCGGTGCGTATTGGCGTGGTGATAGCAAGAACGAGATGTTGCAACGTATTTATGGCACTGCATGGACCAAGAAAGAAGATCAAGACGCCTATTTGCATATGCTGGAAGAGGCGGAGAAGCGCGATCATCGTCGCCTTGCTAAACAGTTAGACCTCTTTCATTTTCAAGATGAAGCGCCTGGCTTAGTCTTTTGGCACCCTAAGGGTTGGGCGATTTGGCAAGAGGTCGAACAGTACATGCGTCGTGTATATCAGCGTGAGGGCTACCACGAGGTCAAGGCCCCTCAAATACTAGATCGTGGCTTGTGGGAGAAATCGGGTCACTGGGACAACTACAAAGAGAATATGTTCACGACCGAGTCTGAGAACCGAGCATATGCATTAAAGCCCATGAACTGTCCTGGCCATGTGCAGATCTTTAATTCAGGCTTGCATAGTTATCGAGAGTTACCATTGCGCTTTGGCGAGTTTGGCCAATGCCATCGCAATGAACCCTCTGGGGCTTTGCATGGCTTAATGCGCGTGCGTGGCTTTACTCAAGATGATGGTCATATTTTTTGTACCGAAGATCAGATTCAGTCCGAGGTGGCCGGCTTCGATAAAGCGGTACGTGCTGTGTATGCTGATTTTGGTTTTACGGAAGTTGCCGTGAAGTTAGCCTTGCGCCCTGCAAAGCGGGTTGGTGATGATGC
>DBCI01000118.1:32021-58984 GCA_002292975.1 Polynucleobacter sp. UBA962
TTGCCGGGTGAGGGTGCGTTTTATGGTCCTAAGATTGAATATCACCTTAAAGACTCGATTGGTCGCTCTTGGCAGTGCGGCACGATGCAGGTTGATTTCTCCATGCCAGCGCGATTGGGAGCGGAATATGTGGCTGAGGACAATAGTCGCAAAGTACCCGTCATGCTTCACCGAGCCATCGTGGGTTCCTTAGAGCGTTTTATCGGGATTTTGATTGAAAATCATGCGGGCGCCATGCCTGTTTGGCTAGCCCCAAGCCAAGCAATTGTCTTAAATATCTCTGAAAATTCGGCTGAATATGCCCATAAAGTTCAGCAATTGCTGAAAAAACAAGGGTTTAGGGTCGAGTCAGATTTGCGAAATGAGAAAATTACGTATAAAATACGCGAGCACGCATTACAAAAACTGCCTTATTTGCTAGTTGTTGGCGATAAAGAGCGTGAAAGTAATATGGTGGCCGTTCGTGCCCGTGGCGGAGTAGATCTAGGGGTTATGCCGCTAGACACCTTTGTCACCCGACTCCAGCAGGATATTTCCCAGAAAGTCGGACCCGAGCCTAGCTAGGGGGTGTGATGGCTTTTTATTGTTTTTAGAGAGGAATTAGAAGATCGCTACTGAAAAATTGCAACGCATTAACCAGGAAATTACTGCTCCTGAAGTGCGTTTGATAGGGTCCGATGGCAGTGCTGTCGGTGTAGTTAAGTTGAACGAAGCCTTACGGTTGGCAGAAGAAGAAGATACCGACTTAGTCGAGATTGCACCGAATGCCGAACCACCCGTTGTCCGTATCATGGACTTCGGTAAGTTCAAGTACCAAGAAGCCAAGCGTTTGCACGAAGCAAAGCTCAAGCAAAAGGTGATTCAGGTGAAGGAAGTGAAATTTCGACCTGGAACCGATGACGGCGACTATGGTGTGAAGCTACGCAATTTGATCCGCTTTTTGGAAGATGGCGATAAAACAAAGATTACGCTGCGATTTCGGGGTCGAGAAATGGCTCACCAAGAAATCGGAGTCAAGATGTTAGACCGGCTCAAAATTGATTTAGAGCCGTATGGTCAAGTCGAGCAGTTTCCGAAGATGGAAGGCCGACAAATGGTGATGGTCTTAGCACCCGCCAAGAAGAAGTAAGAGTTTGCAGTAGAAGTAGGTAGTACCTAGTAGCGCACTATCGGTACAGGAAGAGCAACCGTCGGTTGCCACCGCAGGCGCACAGAGAATGAAAAGGGAGCAGTCATGCCCAAAATGAAGACCAAAAGTGGCGCAGCGAAGCGCTTCAAGGTCCGCGCAAGTGGATCCATCAAACGAGGACAGGCGTTCAAGCGTCACATCCTCACCAAGAAAACCACCAAGAACAAGCGTCAACTGCGTGGTTCCGCCCCTGTTGCGAAAGCCGACGTTAAGTCGATTCGCTCCATGTTGCCTTACGCTTAAATCTTAGGAGAACACTATGCCAAGAGTAAAACGTGGGGTTACAGCAAGAGCCCGTCATAAAAAAGTTACCGATGCCGCAACTGGTTATCGTGGACGTCGTAAAAATGTATTCCGTATTGCCAAAGAAGCGGTCATGCGCGCGGGGCAATATGCGTATCGCGATCGTCGCAACAAAAAGCGCGTATTCCGTGCACTCTGGATTGCCCGTATTAATGCTGCCGTACGTGAGCATGACATGACCTATAGTGTGTTCATGAATGGCATGAAGAAAGCATCGATTGAACTCGATCGCAAAGTACTCTCTGATATGGCTGTGTTTGACAAAGAAGCGTTTGCTGCTTTGGTAACACGTGTTAAATCTGCTGTAGTACAAGCGTAAGTCTTCACAGCCATGGTTTCTCTCGACCAACTTGTCGAGGATGCCAAACGCGATTTCTCCAAGGCCAGCGATCCCGCTGCTTTGGAGGATGCAAAAGCTCGGTATCTCGGTAAATCAGGCTTGCTCACGGAGCGCTTAAAAGCGCTCGGTGGCATGTCGCCTGATGAGCGCAAGACCGCCGGCGCACAAATTAATCAAGCCAAGACTGCGGTTGAAGATGCTCTGAATGCACGGCGTCAAGCACTGGCCAACCAGGTCTTACAAGCGCGTTTAGCAGCAGAGTCCATCGACGTCTCTTTGCCCGGTAGAGGGCAAGCCCTTGGAAGCTTGCATCCTGTCATGCGCACATGGGAGCGCGTAGAGACCATTTTTCATTCGATTGGCTTTGATGTTGCCGATGGTCCCGAGATCGAGACCGATTGGTTTAACTTCACAGCACTCAATAGCCCTGAGAACCATCCCGCTCGTTCGATGCAAGATACCTTTTATATTGATGGCAAAGATGCTACGGGCAAGCCCTTGCTTTTGCGAACACACACCAGTCCGATTCAGGTGCGCTATGCCAGTGAGCATGTAAAACGATATGGTCAAGAGAGCATGCCACCCATCAAGGTGATTGCGCCTGGGCGCACCTATCGCGTGGATAGTGATGCTACTCACTCGCCCATGTTTCATCAAGTAGAAGGTTTGTGGATTGCTGAACATGTCTCCTTCGCAGATTTGAAAGGGGTCTATACCGACTTCTTGCGTACCTTCTTTGAGACCAATGAACTGCAGGTACGCTTTAGACCATCGTATTTCCCATTCACAGAACCGTCTGCTGAAATTGATATGGCCTTTGGTAGTGGCAAGTTAGCAGGACGCTGGTTAGAGATCTCAGGTGCAGGACAAGTACATCCCAATGTCTTGCGCAATATGGGGATTGATCCAGAGCGCTACATGGGCTTTGCTTTTGGTTCTGGTCTAGAGCGTCTCACGATGTTGCGCTATGGCATTGATGATTTACGCCTTTTCTTTGATAACGATCTGCGCTTCTTAGCGCAATTTCCGGCTTAGTTCTGATATGCAATTTTCTGAGTCCTGGTTACGTCAGTTTGTAAATCCTGCGATCGATAGCAAGGCTTTAGGCCATGCCATGACCATGGCTGGATTAGAGGTGGAAGAGCAGCGCTCAGTTGCACCGCCTTTTAGTAAAGTTGTCGTTGCAGAAATTATTTCAGCAGAGCAGCATCCCGATGCAGATCGCTTACGAGTATGTCGGGTGAACGCAGGCCCTGGTTTTGAGAACTTACAAATTGTGTGCGGTGCTCCGAATGCGCGTGCCGGTATCAAGATCCCATGTGCACTCGTTGGTGCTGAGTTATCACCCGCAGAAGAGGGTGGTAAGCCATTTCAGATTAAGGTTGGTAAATTACGGGGTGTCGAGAGCAACGGCATGTTGTGCTCGGGTCGAGAGCTTGGTTTGGGAGATGATCACGCTGGCATTCTGGAGTTGCCTGCGGATGCCCCATTAGGTCAAAACGTGCGGGAGTATTTAAAGCTTGATGATCAAATCTATACCATAAAGCTTACCCCTAATAAAGCAGATTGCTTATCGATTATTGGCTTAGCACGTGAGGTTGCCGCAATTACGGGAGCAGCCCTGTGCATTCCCAAGGGTAAGACGCTCACCGCCAATATTAACGATCGCTTACTCGTTCAGATTGAAGCCCCAGAACTCTGCGGTCGCTTTGCAGGACGGGTGATTAAAGGGGTCAATGTTAAAGCGAAGACCCCTGAGTGGATTGTGCAGCGCTTAGCGCATGCCGGGCAACGGAGCATCTCACCACTGGTGGACTTATCCAACTATGTCATGCTGGAGATGGGTCAACCCAATCACGTATTTGATCTTGATCGTATTCAAGGTGGGCTAGTGGTTCGTTGGGGTAAGCCAGGTGAGAGCCTGAAGTTATTAAATGAGCAAACGGTTGAACCTGCGCCCGACTCGTCTGCAGCCGCATTGAAAGTAGGCGTAGTTGCTGATGCGTCTGGCCCGATTAGCCTAGCCGGAATCATGGGCGGTGAGAGTACTGCAGTTAGCGATACAACCCAAAATATTTATGTAGAAGCAGCATTCTGGTGGCCAGTTGCCATTGCAGGACGTGCTCGGCGGTTTAATTTCACGACGGATGCTGGACACCGTTTTGAACGTGGCGTTGATCCGCAAGGAACTATTGCGGCTTTGGAGTGTTTAAGCGAACTCATTGTGCAAGTCTGCGGTGGTCAGCTCGGACCGATTGATGATCAGATCAAGCAATTGCCAGAGCGCAAACCGGTCATGATGCGCCTAGCGCGTGCTGAAAAGGTCATTGGTATCCCGCTGACTGTTGCGATTGTGAAGGATTTGTTTGAGCGTCTCGGCCTGGAGTTCTCGGTATCGGGAGAGCATCAAAATACTGTATTTACAGTGAAGCCCCCGAGCTATCGTTTTGATCTTGAGATCGAAGAGGATCTCATTGAGGAAGTGGCCCGTCTATATGGCTTTGAGAACATTCCCGATCATCCGCCCAAGGCAGAGCTCAAGATGAGCGCTCCCCCAGAAGCAATGCGTAGCGTACACGCAATACGCCATCGTTTAGCGGGCGAGGGCTATCAAGAGGTAGTCAATTTTGGGTTCATCGATAGCCAAACCGAATTCCAAATGGGTCAAGCCAATCCGATTGCAGTCCTCAATCCGATTGCCAGTCAGTTTGGAGTGATGCGCAGTAATTTATGGGGTGGCTTACTCCATAATTTACGCAGCAATCTCAATCGAGGTGCAAACCGAGCTCGCTTATTTGAGATTGGCCGTGTCTTTCAACGGGATTCCAAAGCGATAGATCAACCAGGAGTCGTTGCAGGCTTTATTCAGAACAAACAATTAGGTGGTTTGGCATATGGTTTTGCAAACCCCGAGCAGTGGGCTGACAGTAATCAAATGGTCGATTTCTTTGATGTGAAGGGTGATCTGCAACGTACTTTTAACCCATTACAGATTCATACAAAGATGTCAGCGACCCCGCACCCTGCATTGCATCCTGGCCGTTCTGCTCAAATCTTTCTTGCGCAACAAGCAATCGGTTGGATTGGTGAGCTGCACCCTGCATTACAACAGACCTATGAGCTAGCCAATGCCCCAGTCTTATTTGAGATCCATTGGGATGCGATCACCCAAATTGGTTTGCCAGCACCGAGTGAGATTAGTAAGTTTCCTGCAGTGCAGCGTGATATTGCTGTCGTTGTGAAGCAGTCGGTTCCTGCACAAAGCCTCATCGAGACCATGTTGGCTAAGAAGCAACCCTACCTGATTAAAATTGAGTTGTTTGATGAGTTTCGTCCTCAAAAAGAGAGCGCTTCGATGGCCGCTGATGAGAAAAGTCTTGCTTTTAGGCTCACCTTAGTTAATGATCAAGAGACCTTGCAGGATGCGCAAGTGGAAGCAGTTGTTCATGCCTTGTTAAGTGCTTTACAAAAAGACTATGCGGCCCGTTTACGTTAGTGGCTACGTAAATTTGTTATATTAATCATTAAATTAAGACAACCTGTACGAAAAGAGTATCGATATGACTGCGAACAATCAAACGGTTACTAAGAACGAACTCTCGGAAGCTTTATTTGATCAAGTAGGTCTTAACAAGCGCGAAGCCAAGGATATGATCGATGCCTTTTTTGATCGCATTGGCCAAACCCTAGAGGCAGGCGTTGAAGTAAAGATTTCAGGCTTTGGCAATTTCCAGTTACGCAATAAAACCGCGCGACCTGGACGCAATCCCAAAACTGGAGAGATGATTCCGATTGCAGCGCGTCGTGTAGTGACATTCCACGCTAGTCAGAAGCTGAAGGACGCAGTCGAGTCCCATGCTGAGAACCAAAACAGAGCTTGATCCAAAAGCGGACAGTCTGCCGCTTTTGCCCCCGATCCCTCACAAGCGGTATTTCACGATTGGCGAGGTTGGAGAGTTGTGTGGTGTAAAGCCCCACGTATTACGTTATTGGGAACAAGAGTTCGATCAATTGCGCCCGCAAAAAAGACGGGGTAATCGCCGATATTACCAACACCATGAAGTTGTTCTAATCCGGCAGATCCGTACCCTTCTCTATGAAGAGGGATTTACGATCAGTGGTGCAAAAAACCGCCTTGATGAAAGCAAGTCCTCATTACGTTTGCGTGAAGAGTTACTCGAGGTGCTTCAAGTCTTAAGCCGCTGAGCTACAATTTACCTTTTCGTCGGGGCGTAGCGCAGCCTGGTAGCGTACTTGCATGGGGTGCAAGTGGTCGGAGGTTCAAATCCTCTCGCCCCGACCACTAATAATGAGGAGTCATCATGCACCCATTTCATTTGGCATTTCCCGTAGATAACTTAAAAGACGCTAGAGCATTTTATGGTGGACTCCTAGGTTGCCCAGAAGGGCGAAGCTCAGATGAGTGGATCGATTTCAATCTATTTGGACATCAAATTGTGGCGCATTTGGCCCATGGGGAAGCACAAAACGACGTGCATTCTGATGTGGATGGTAAGAAAGTGCCAGTGCGACATTTTGGGATCGTATTGTCGATGCCTGAGTGGGAGGCGATGGCCGATAAATTAAAGACAGCAGGTACCCAATTTGTGATTGAGCCCTATATTCGGTTTAAGGGCGAAGTGGGTGAGCAAGCCACCATGTTTTTTCTAGATCCATCTGGAAATGCGATCGAGTTTAAGGCTATGGCCCATCCTGATCGATTATTTGCTAAATAATATTTTTCAGTAATGAGTAAAACCTATTTCGGACTGGAAATTCCCTTCCTTGATGTTCTGGGGGTCGAGCCCGAGTTTGCCGAGAATGGACATTCTAGGATTCGTCTTCATTTGCGGCCCGACTTATTAAATAGTTTTCATGTAGCCCACGGCGGTGTCGTGATGTCGATCCTGGATTTTGCAATGGCAGCAGCAGCCCGGAGCTCCCATGAACATATCTTAGGCGTGATTACCATTGACATGACCACTAGCTTCCTTCGCCCCTCTAAAGGGATATTAATTGCCGAAGGTAAGGTTTTAAAAGCGGGAAGTACCGTTAATTATTGTGAGGGCAGTATTTTTAATGAAGCAGGGCAGTTAACCGCTAAATCAACGGGCAGCTTTATGCTACGACGGACTAAATCGCAGTCAGAAAATTAAGTTATTAATACTCAGTAGTATTTTTATCTGTGATTTATTAATATCTTTATATTCTATTTTAATACTGTAAATAATTGATTTAAATGACAATAATTACTTATTTATTATAGTATTTGTAATAAAAAGCCCTAGGGCTAATAACCTCTTTTAAAGACTTTTATTAATCTATATAATCGAGCTTGTAATAGCTTATTTAAACAAATAATAAACATATCTCGTATATTCATTATTTTTAGATTTATATAATTATTACTACACTTTAATTGATTAGCCTTCAAAGGAATTTACATACAATGTCATCGTTCAAAGAGTTGGTAGCACAGCGGGAAAAGTTAGACAGTCAAATTAATGCCATGATGCAGCGGGAGAAGGCTGAAGGTATTGCGAAAGCCAAAGAGATTATTGAACAGTTTGGTTTGGAGGTAGGTGATTTATTTGGTCGCAAGGTTGCTGGTAAAGGGAAGCGTGGGCGCCCCGCAAAAAAAGGGGTGGTGAGCAAGAAACGCGTTGGTAAGAAGCGCGGTAAGGTTGCCGCAAAATATAAAAATCCATCGACAGAAGAGACTTGGACTGGTCGTGGAAAGGCACCAATATGGATTGCGGGAAAAGATCGCACTAAGTTTTTAATTAAGTAAATTTCAGTGCACCAATAGAAAAGCCAGTTTATTAACTGGCTTTTTCTTATTGTGGATTGAGATTAAGTCTTAAAGGGCATCATGAAGTGCTTCCACAAATAGGGCTTCTAGTTTCGGGTTGTTCTGTGAGCTATCCTGAACTTCATTGGCGGGGTACGTAAATATATTGGATTTTTCTGGAAGTTGATCTAGCACCCTGTTGATCAATGACCCTTCGTGCTCTGGTGGACTGATTTGTAAGATGTTATCTTGGGCCATATCGAGTACCCCAGGGTGGAGCTGAACAAACGCTTCATCGACCAGCATTGGAATTCGTCTGGTCTGAATATTTTTACTGAGGTAGTGAATAAGATGCAATTGCTCAATGGGCGGTATGAAAGAGTCCAGGTAAATGATGTCTGGATAAAGAGAAACTGCCTGCATGAGCCCCTCAAGGCTGTCTAGAGAGCCAATTAAATCCAGTTTTAAGGACCAGCTCTCCATCATGTCCCGCATTTGTGCCAGGTTCTCGGGGCGCCGAAAGATCCCGAGGGCCAGATGCCGTTGCTTGCTGGCCCGCTCCTGTAGGCCCAACTTACGTCGCCTCAGTTGTTGATTGAGGGACGTCGCCAAGATACGTCGGTGCCCACCGCGGGTCTTCCAAGCAATTAAATCGCCTTCCTCGACCATTTTTTGGACGGTACCTAAGGATACTTGGAGCATCTTGGCACTTTGTCGGGTACTTAAGTACTGCTGTTCTTGATGGGTGGTTTTCATCGATTTTCTCCTTCTATTAATTGGGATAGAAAGAGCATAAAAATTAATTGAAGAGAATTCTGTCGGTGAAGGATGAATTGCAAGTAGGAAATTTCTTATATGTTTGTAAGAAATAGGGAAGTTTGTTGTAGGCCTCTTACCAGTCTTGTTGCTGTATTCGGACTAGGATTTCCACTAATCCATTGATATTGGTGTGTTTTTATCTTGATGTCATGTTATTCTTATGACACATAAGGCATTTGCTTTGCGTTCTGCTAGTCGGTTAAGCCGTGTCGCAGATGGTTAAAACCACAGTTTTTTTCGGGATACCCGATGAAAGGTGAGCATCATGATGCAGTCCTATAGAGGGTCTTCGTACCTCTTTGGGGGTAATGCCCCCTACGTAGAAGAACTCTACGAATCCTATTTGTTAGATCCCACATCCGTTGCCCAACACTGGCGCGACTATTTTGATAACGTTGTCCAGGTTCCGGCCGCCGATGGTTCAAATGGCAGAGATATTGCTCATGCCCCGATCGTGGCATCGTTTGCAGAACGCGCTAAGCAAGGACCGATTAAAACGATTCAGGATTCCGCAGACTCGGAAATGGGTCGTAAGCGAGTTGCAGTTCAACAATTAATTGCCGCCTATCGCAACGTCGGTAATCGTTGGGCAAATTTAGATCCATTAAAGCGTACCGAACGGCCGGATATTCCCGAACTTAATCCAGCTTTCTATGGCTTTAGTGACGGCGATATGGATATCGTCTTTAATACCAGTAACACATTCTTCGGTAAAAACAATATGACCCTGCGTGATCTCTTGCAGGCATTGCGTGAGACCTATTGTGGCACCTTGGCTGCCGAGTTTATGTACATCGCAGATCAGAAGATCAAAAAATGGTGGCAAGATAAATTAGAGTCGATTCGCTCTACTCCTAAGTTTACGAATGAGCAACGTCGTCAGATCCTTGACCGGGTTACTGCCGCAGAAGGACTCGAGCGTTACCTGCAAGCAAAGTACGTCGGCCAGAAACGATTCTCGCTCGAAGGTGGGGATAGTTTTATCGCCTGTATGGATGAGTTAATCCAAGGCGCTGGTAAGAATGGTGTGCAGGAGATTGTGATTGGTATGGCCCATCGAGGTCGCTTAAATGTCTTGGTCAATGTCTTGGGTAAATCGCCCAAAGGTCTTTTTGCTGAGTTTGATCACACCGCGCCAGAGGATCTTCCTGCGGGTGACGTCAAATACCACCAAGGATTCTCGAGTGATATTTCAACACCCGGGGGCCCGGTACACCTATCACTCGCATTTAATCCATCGCACTTAGAGATTGTGAACCCAGTAGTAGAGGGCTCGGCCCGTGCGCGGATGGAGCGTCGTAATGACGCGAAAGGTGATCAAGTGCTACCGGTGCTGGTCCATGGCGATGCAGCGATTGCAGGCCAAGGCGTGATGCAAGAGACCTTGGCTTTATCTGAAGTTCGTGGCTATTCCACTGGCGGTACTGTTCACATTGTGATCAACAATCAAATTGGTTTCACAACGTCAGATCCCCGTGACTACCGTTCCAGTCTCTATTGCACCGATATCATGAAAACCATTGATTCACCGGTCCTGCATGTGAACGGTGACGACCCTGAGGCTGTTGTATTAGCAACCCAATTAGCATTGGAATACCGTACTCAATTTAAGAAAGATGTCGCGGTCGATATTATCTGTTTCAGAAAACTAGGTCATAACGAGCAAGATACACCCGCAATGACCCAGCCCCTGATGTACAGCATCATTGCGCAACATCCCGGTACTCGCAAACTGTATGCCGATCGACTCGAGGCTCAAGGAGTTATTGCACCCGGCGCAGGGGATGAGATGGTCAAAGCGTATCGAACCGCAATGGATGAAGGCAAGCAGACCCTTGATCCAGTCTTGAGTAACTTTAAAGGCAAGTTTGCAGTGGATTGGTCGCCATTCCTGAACAAAAAGTGGACAGACAATGCCGATACCGCTATTCCATTGACGGAATGGAAGCGTCTGGCGGATAAATTGGTAACCCTCCCAGAAGAGTTCAAAGTCCATCCACTGGTGCAAAAGGTGTATACCGATCGTGCTGCCATGGGACGTGGCGAGGTCAATGTGGATTGGGGCATGGGTGAGGCAATGGCTTTCGCCTCCTTGCTAGCCAGCGGATACCCCATTCGATTATCGGGTGAGGATAGTGGTCGCGGCACATTTAGTCATCGTCACTCTGTACTCCATGCGCAGAATCGAGAGAATTGGGACACGGGTACTCACATCCCATTGCAGCATGTAAGCAAAGATCAAGCTCCATTTACTGTCATCGATTCGATTCTGTCCGAAGAAGCTGTGCTGGGATTTGAGTATGGTTATGCGTCTGCCGAACCGAATACCTTAACCATTTGGGAAGCTCAGTTTGGCGATTTTGCTAACGGAGCGCAAGTTGTGATCGATCAGTTTATTGCCTCTGGTGAAGTGAAGTGGGGTCGTGTAAACGGTTTGGTCATGATGCTACCTCACGGCTATGAGGGCCAAGGCCCTGAGCACTCCTCAGCCCGCTTAGAGCGCTTTATGCAACTATGTGCGGACACCAATATGCAAGTGGTTCAACCCACCACTGCGTCGCAAATATTCCATCTCTTGCGTCGCCAGATGATTCGGCAATTTAGAAAACCGCTGGTCATCATGACCCCTAAATCATTATTGCGTCACAAAGATGCGGCCTCACCACTCATTGAGTTTACGAAGGGTGAGTTCCAAACGGTGATTCCTGAGCAGGATGAGTCGATAGATCCAAAAACAATCGAGCGGGTAATCGTCTGTTCTGGCAAGGTGTACTACGATCTTGTTAAACAACGCTCTGATAAGAAGCTGGAAAATGCTGCGATTGTGCGGATAGAGCAGTTGTATCCATTCCCCCATAAAGCGATTGCCAGTGTGATCAAAACTTACCCCAATCTAACAGAACTAGTTTGGTGCCAGGATGAACCACAAAATCAGGGCGCTTGGTTCTTTGTGCAACATAATTTGCTCGAGAACATGAGCGAAGGAATGCGCTTGGGATATGCGGGTCGACCAGCATCAGCGTCACCAGCGGTTGGCTATGCCCATTTGCACCAGAGTCAGCAGAAGGCCTTGCTTACTGCCGCATTTGCCAAGCTAAAGGGATTTGTGATCACAAAGTAAACCGTATGTTTACGAGCAGATCTTTTATTCAAACCATTACTCATTATTTAACCTATTCATAGGACACATCATGGCCTTATTTGAAGTCAAAGTTCCCCAACTCTCAGAGTCAGTTGCTGAGGCAACGTTATTGCAGTGGAAAAAGAAGCCCGGCGAGGCAGTTGCTCAAGACGAGATTTTGATTGAGATCGAAACCGATAAAGTTGTTTTGGAGGTACCTGCACCATCGGCGGGCGTGCTCTCAGAAATTATGGTGGCTGATGGGGGTACCGTTGTTGCTGATCAAGTGATCGCAAAAATTGACAGTGCAGGTAAGGCTAGTGTTGCTGTAGCCCCTACTAAAGCCGCTGCTCCTGCAACGCCGGTGTCGAGCTCAACTGCAAAAGGTACGATCGCCGCGCCATCGGCTGCCAAGTTAATGGCGGAGAATAATCTGAATGCTGCTCAAGTCTCTGGCTCAGGACGTGATGGTCGTGTAACCAAGGGTGATGTACTTAATGCTGTTTCTGGAGGTACGAAGACAGGATCGACAGCCGCACCTTTACCAATCTCCAATACATCCCTAGGTGAGCGTACAGAAGAACGTGTGCCGATGACGCGTTTACGTGCACGAATTGCCGAACGCTTATTAGAATCCCAGGCCAATAACGCCATCTTGACGACCTTTAATGAGGTTAATATGTCACCAGTGATTGCGATGCGCACTCGCTACAAAGACACCTTCGAGAAAACCCACGGCGTTAAATTAGGGTTCATGTCCTTCTTTGTGAAAGCGGCTACATACGCTCTTAAAAAGTATCCTATCCTCAATGCATCCGTTGATGGTAACGATATTGTTTACCATGGTTACTTTGATATTGGCATTGCAGTCAGTTCACCTCGTGGCCTAGTTGTACCCATTCTGCGTAATGTTGATCAAATGACATTGGCTGAGATTGAGAAACAAATTGCGGATTACGGTAATAAAGCTCGTGATGGCAAATTGAGCATTGAAGAACTCACTGGTGGCACGTTCTCCATTTCCAATGGCGGCGTGTTTGGTTCGATGCTGTCAACCCCAATTATTAATCCTCCCCAATCGGCCATTTTAGGTATCCATGCAACGAAGGAGAGGGCGGTTGTGGAAGACGGACAGATTGTGATTCGGCCAATTAATTACCTCGCCTTGTCATACGACCATCGAATTATTGATGGACGTGAAGCTGTCATGGGCTTGGTGGCGATGAAGGAGCTCTTAGAAGATCCCGCTCGTTTACTTCTTGATCTGTAAGGAGTAGACCATGAGCCAAGTATTTGATGTGCTGGTGATTGGAGCTGGCCCAGGAGGTTATATTGCCGCCATCCGCGCGGCACAACTCGGATTTAAGGTGGCCTGTGCCGAAGCAAATTCCTACGCAGATCCCAAGGGGGAGCCTCGTTTAGGAGGAACGTGTTTAAACGTTGGCTGCATCCCATCAAAAGCCTTACTAGCGTCATCGGAAGAGTTTGAGAAGATTGGTCATCACGTTGCTAATCATGGCATCACGGTTGGTAAAGTTAGTATCGATATCGCTAAGATGCTAGCGCGTAAAGACGAGATCGTGACCAAGATGACGGGCGGCATCAGTTTCTTATTTAAGAAAAATAAGGTGACCTCCTTAAAGGGTCACGCTTCATTTGTTGGCAAAGATGCTGATGGTTATCAGATTAAGATTACTGGTAAAGATGCCGGTACTGTAAGCGCCAAGAATGTCATCATCGCTACTGGCTCGAAGGCTCGTCATCTTTCTGGTATCACCGTCGATAACGTTCTGATCTGCGATAACGAAGGTGCTCTGAACTTTGATTCTTTACCAAAACGTTTAGGTGTAATTGGCGCCGGTGTGATCGGATTAGAGCTAGGATCCGTATGGCGCCGAGTAGGATCAGAAGTTACTGTCTTGGAAGCTTTGCCGACATTCTTAGGTGCCTGTGATGAGGGTATTGCAAAAGAGGCTAAAAAGATCTTCACCAAGCAAGGTCTCGATATGCATCTAGGTGTAAAGATTGATAGCGTGAAGACTGACAAGAAAGGCGTGGTGGTCTCGTATCAGGATAGCGCTGGAAAGCCTCAAAAATTAGAGTGCGATCGCTTAATCGTCTCAGTGGGCCGGGTTCCCAATACAGACGGACTCAATCTGGAATCGGTTCAGCTGAAGACCGACGAGCGTGGCTTTATTCCGATTAATGACCATACCTGTGCAACCGCCGCCCCTGGCATATTTGCAGTTGGTGATGTGGTGCGTGGCCCGATGTTGGCCCACAAGGCAGAGGATGAGGGTGTCTTGGTTGCCGAGTTACTCGCAGGGCAAAAACCACACATTGATTACAACTGCATTCCGTGGGTGATTTACACCGATCCAGAGATTGCATGGGTTGGTAAAACAGAACAGCAGTTGAAGGCCGAAGGGCGCACCTATAAGGCAGGTCAGTTCCCCTTCATGGCAAACGGCCGAGCCCTCGGGATGGATCGTGCAGAGGGCTTTGTGAAGATCTTAGCTGACGCTAAAACCGATGAGGTTTTGGGAGTTCATATTATTGGCCCTAATGCATCCGACCTAATTGCCGAGGCAGCGTTGGCGATGGAGTTTAAAGCAGCTGCTGAAGATATTGCTCGCGTATGTCATCCTCACCCCAGCTTATCGGAGGTGATGCGTGAGGCAGCTTTAGCTACGGATCAACGCGCACTCAATATGTAACTTGAAAGTCGCTGACTTTTACCATCAAGAGTGTAAAGCGCGCGGCTATCAGCCCGATCCTGCGCAGGAGAGGGCCATTGACCGTTTGCAGCAATGCGAAGATCAGTGGGTTGCCTATAAAGACATTCGCAGTAATGCGTTGACCAAGAAACTTTTTCATCCCGAGTTACCCCGAGGAGTTTATCTTTGGGGTGGAGTTGGTCGGGGCAAATCCTTTTTAATGGATTGCTTTTACGAAGCCTCCCCAGTAACAAAGAAAATCCGGATCCATTTTCATGAGTTCATGCGCGAGGTCCATCGCGAGTTGCACGAGCTTTCTGGTTTAGCAGACCCACTGGATGAACTTGCTTTGCGGATTGCAGAGCGCTATCGCTTAATTTGCTTTGATGAGTTTCATATCAATGATATTGCCGATGCAATGATCATGTACCGCTTACTTAAAGCATTATTTATTGATCGAGTGCAGTTCATCATGACCTCAAACTATCGTCCGGATCAACTCTATCCAAATGGTTTGCACCGCGATCGCTTATTACCGGCTATTCAGTTACTGGAAGATAAATTAGATGTCTTAAATGTGGATGCGGGCAGTGATTACCGTCAATTACAGATGACCCGTATCCAAGCCTATTTGTATCCACTAAGTATTGAGAATGATAAAAAGCTAGACGATTATTTTCATAACTTGATTGGTAAGCAAATAGAGTCTTCGTATCCGGTGCTAAAGATTGAGTCTCGGGAGATTCGGGCCTTGCATTTGGCAGAAGGGGTGGTGTGGTTTGACTTCCAAACTCTTTGCTGTGGGCCGCGTTCCCAAAATGACTATTTAGAGATTGCAAATACCTTCCATACAGTAATTTTAGCGGGTGTGCCCCATATGCCACCCCGACTAACCAACGAAGCAAGACGCTTTATTTGGCTAATTGATGTTTTATATGACCACAGGGTTAAATTAATTATGTCGGCAGAAGTGCCTCCAGACCAGCTTTATACCGAGGGGCAGGTGGTGGATGAGTTTGCTCGAACGGTCTCGCGCTTGATGGAGATGCAGTCGCGGGACTACATCGAGTCGCCCCGTCGGGTCATCAATGCTCATCTGACCTAAAATAGAGGTATGAGCCAAACTGCGCCACTAAATGCTGATTTGCATTGCCATTCAATTGTGTCCGACGGGACCCTAAGTCCCGAAGAGCTAGCTATACGTGCTCATCAAAATGGAGTTCAGCTTTGGTCACTCACCGACCATGATGTCCTAGGTGGGCAGGCGCGTGCTCGTCTTGCTGCTGATAACCTTGGGATGAGATATCTTGCGGGCGTTGAGATCTCGATTAGCTGGATGAACCAAACGGTCCATATTGTGGGTCTTGGTGTTGATGATCGCAATACCATTTTGGAAGAAGGCTTGCGAGCAACTCGAGATGGTCGTGAGCTACGTGCACGGCAGATGGCAGCACAACTTGAGCAGGTTGGGATCCATAACAGTTATGAAGGTGCGCTGCATTTTGCTGGTAATCCAGATCTCATTGCGCGTACGCACTTTGCTCGATTTTTGGTGGAGAAAAAAATCTGTAAAACGATGGATGAGGTATTTCGTAAATACTTAGTCGCTGGTAAGCCAGGTTATGTCTCGCATCGTTGGGCTAGTCTTGAGCAAGCTGTTCAGTGGATTCGGGGGGCGGGCGGCGAGGTCGTGATTGCTCACCCTGGTCGTTACAAACTCAACGCTTTACAAATGGACGAGCTATACGCTCGCTTTAAAGATTTAGGCGGTAAGGGCATTGAAGTAGTTACAGGAAGTCATAGCCCCGATCAGTACACAACCTATGCCAAGGTTGCGGAACGCTACGGATTTATGGCCTCCCGCGGATCCGATTTTCATGATCCCCATGAGAGTGATATTGATCTAGGTAAACTTCCGCATTTACCGGATCACTTAACACCGATCTGGTCGGTCTTTCATTAAATAAGCGACAATCCTTTTATGTTTGCTGAACGCGTACTTTCTGGCATGCGCCCAACCGGCGCCTTGCACTTAGGGCATTACCACGGGGTCTTAAAAAACTGGGTACGTCTCCAAGCCGAGTACCCCTGCTTTTTCTTTGTGGCCGACTGGCATGCCTTAACGACTCACTATGAGACCCCTGAGGTTATCCAAGAGTCGGTTTGGGATATGGTGATTGATTGGTTAGCTGCTGGAGTGGATCCCAATCAGGCTACTTTGTTTATCCAAAGTAGAGTGCCTGAGCATTCAGAACTCTTCTTGTTGTTAGCGATGGGAACCCCATTGGGCTGGCTTGAGAGAGTGCCCACCTATAAAGATCAAATTGAAAAACTTAAAGAGAAAGATCTGCAGACCTACGGATTCTTGGGATACCCATTACTGCAGGCAGCCGATATTTTGATCTATCGTGCTTTGCATGTCCCCGTGGGTGAAGATCAAGTTCCTCATGTGGAGATGACCCGCGAGGTCGCTCGTCGTTTTAATTACTTATATGGTCGTGAACCCGGTTTTGAAGAAAAGGCCTTAGAGGCAGTTAAAAAGTTAGGCAGTAAGCGCGCCAAACTTTATGCTGAACTCCGTACTGCGTATCAAGAGCGCGGAGAAGATGAGGCCTTATTGCAGGCCCAAGCAATGTTGCAAGAGTCCCAGAGTTTATCGATGGCCGATCGCGAGCGTCTCTTTGGCTATTTAGAAGGTGCTCGCAAAATTATTTTGGTAGAGCCGCAGGCTTTGCTCACCTCGGCGTCTCGCATGCCTGGGCTTGATGGACAAAAGATGTCTAAGTCCTATGGAAATACGATTAGCATTCGTGAAGCGCCTGGGGAAGTTATTCGTTTGGTGCGTACTATGCCTACCGATCCAGCTCGTGTAAGACGCACTGATCCCGGCAATCCTGTTAATTGCCCTTTGTGGCAGTTTCATCAGGTCTACTCCGATCAGGCCACTAAAGATTGGGCGGACAAGGGTTGTAAATCGGCGAGTATTGGTTGCTTAGACTGCAAGCAACCCGTGATTGATGCTATTTTGAGTGAGCAACAACCGATGTTTGAGCGAGCGCAGCAATATCTAGACGACCCAAGCTTGTTGCGCTCTATCATTGCCGATGGCTCCGACAAAGCACGTAAGGTAGCGCAAGAGACCATGCGCGATGTCCGTGAGGCCATGGGCCTTGACTTTGATTAATCATTAGCCCGTAGTGCACGCAGAACTCGACGTAGTCTCTCCTTGGGTTGCGCACTATGCTGGTTTCATAAAGCCAGAGGCGAGAGTTTTAGATCTGGCCTGTGGCGGCGGTCGGCATTCCCGCTTCTTGGCGCATCAAGGCCATACAGTTATAGCGGTTGATCGTGATCCAGAGTCTTTAGCCAAGGTTAAACATCCGCTCATTACAACCCATTCACTAGATTTGGAAGGTGATGATTGGCCTCTCCCAGAGTCTCAGTTTGGACGCTGGGATGCCATCGTGGTTACAAACTATTTATATCGGCCATATGTAGATCTTTTGCCAACTCTCTTAGAAGAAGGCGGTATTTTGTTGTACGAGACCTTTGCCCTTGGTAATGCTGAGTTTGGTAAACCGTCTAACCCAGCATTTTTACTGCGCCATGGTGAGTTATTAGAGTTAGCCCAAAAACACCTACTTCATGTGCTTGCCTATCGAGACGGTTTTATAGAGAGCCCCAAACCAGCCATGGTCCAAAGCCTGTGTGCTAGCCGAGGAGCCCCTAAAATACGCCATCCGTTACAATTTCAAGCTTAAGAACCTCAGTCATTTAATTATCCAATACCCATGACCCAATTGATGACCGGCAGTATGGTTGCGATTGCAACCCCGATGCATGATGACGGTAGCCTTGACTATGCTGCTCTGCGCTCGCTATTGGATTGGCATGTCATCGAAGGGACAGATGCGATTGTGATTGTGGGTACAAGCGGTGAGTCACCCACAGTATCTGTGGAAGAGCATTGCGAGTTAATCCGTGTGGCCGTAGAGCAAATTAAAGGCCGCATACCTGTGATTGCAGGAACCGGTGGTAACTCGACCCGCGAAGCGATTGAGTTAACCGAGTTTGCAAAAAAAGTGGGTGCGACCGCAAGCCTACAAGTGGTGCCGTATTACAACAAGCCAACCCAAGAGGGTATGTACGCTCACTTTAAAACGATTGCCGAGAAAGTGGATCTCCCCGTAGTTTTATATAACGTACCAGGAAGAACGGTCGCTGATTTAGCGAATGACACCACGATTCGTTTGGCACAAGTTCCAGGGATCATCGGCATTAAAGACGCTACAGGTAATTTAGAGCGAGGCTCATTCTTACTAGCCGAGTTAAAGACCAAAAAACTCGATCACTTCACTGTTTACTCTGGCGATGATTTGACTGCTATATTCCTGATGCTTATGGGTGGTCATGGCAACATCTCGGTAACGGCCAATGTGGCACCTCGTTTAATGAGTGCGCTTTGTAAGGCGGCGATTGCAGGAGACCCCGTAACGGCACGGACTATTCAATATCAATTATTGGCTGTTCATAAAATGATGTTCATAGAAGCCAACCCCATACCTGTAAAGTGGGCTTTGCATCAAATGGGCAAAATGGAGGCAGGGATTCGTTTACCATTAACCCCGCTAAGCCATGCCCTCCGCGAGCCCCTAAAGCAGGCACTGCATGGTGCGGGCCTAATTTAGTTATTTGATAATCACATGAAAGACCTAAGAGACTAATGCGTTTAGGAATGCAATCCTCATTGATCGTTGTATTGGCTCTTGGCCTCACCGCCTGCAGTAGCTTTAGTAGTTTGACCGCGAGCGATAAGGTTGACTATAAAAAACAGGGTGAGGTTCGAGGGCCTAATCTGGCTTTACCCCCAGATTTAATAACGGCACAGGCCGACCGTCGCTTTATTGTGCAAGATGGTACTGCAACGATGTCGGAGTACAGCCAAGCGGTTAAGAAATCCTCACAGATGCGCACAAACGTCTTGACTGGCATTCCGGGAATGAAGATTGAGCGTGATGGTGATAAACGCTGGTTAGTTGTTGATAAGTCAGCAGCAAGCCTTTATCCACAAATAAAGGACTTTTGGCAAGAAAATGGATTTTTACTCCTCATTGACTCTCCATCCACCGGAATCCTGGAAACCGATTGGGCCGAGAACCGCACCAAGATCCCACAGGACATTATTCGTAGAACCTTAGGTAAGGTCCTAGACTCGCTCTATGACTCAGGTGAGCGCGATAAGTTTAGAACTCGCCTTGAGGTTCAAAAGCCCGATGTGACCGAGATTTATATTTCTCATAAGGGAGCCATCGAGGTTCCTTTAAAAGATGCCAATACAACGATTTCGACACGCTGGACTGTTCGACCATCAGACCCAGAGCTGGAGGCGATTTTCCTAACCCGCCTGATGGAGCGCTTGGGAATGACCCAAGAGCAAGCAAAGGCTCAGATTACGACCACCGCAGCAGCGCCTAAGACGCCAAAGGCAAAGCTAATTGAGGATGGAGCGGAAACTCGTATTGAGATGACCCAAAGTTTTGATCGGGCATGGCGCGATGTAGGCTTGGCACTCGATCGTTCTAATTTTACCGTCGATGATCGCGATCGCTCTAAGGGGATTTACTTTGTCCGCTATGTCAATCCAAAGGACCTAGGCGATAGCAGAGGTTGGTTTGGGCGTACCTTTGGTAAGACTGATGACGCCGACAAAAAGGCGAAGGTTTATCGTGTTGTAGTTCAGGATCGAGGCCAGAACCAAATCGTAATCTCGGTGCAAGATTCTGATGGCAAACCAGAAAATACGGCGACGGGTAATCAGTTATTAACCACCCTTGATCGGCAGCTCATTAAATAGCGAAGCTCATGAGGTTGAAGAAACTACTAATAAAAAAAGGCACTCAAACGAGTGCCTTTTTCATGTCTGCAGAAAAATTACTTCTTCGCTGGAGCAGCAGGCGCTGGAGCGGCAGCAGGCGCAGCTGCTGGAGCGGCAGGAGCTGCAGCAGGAGCAGCGCCGTCAGCTGGCTTAGCGTCAGCAGCTGGAGCAGCAGGAGCGGCAGGAGCAGCAGCTGGCTTAGCTTCTTCTTTCTTACCGCAAGCAGATAAAGCAACGGCCAACATAGCGGCCAATAGTAGTGACTTCTTCATTATTATTTCCTTTAAATTAAAAACGATTTACATCCGATTTACAGCAATTACCGGTAATTGTTGTAGGACCTAATCAGAGATACTTTGGGTAAACCCCAACTAAATCCAAACAGGATTATAGCAATCGAATCTAATTTTTTTCATCACCCCCAGGGATAAGAAAGCCCTCTGATGATGACTTAGGCCCAGATTAGCCACCCTGAGCAGTAAGCCTCATAAAGCGAGCTGGCTTGAGGGATCCATTTTTCTGGACTTGGACTCACTAAAACCTTATTTCTCCTTGAGTTTTTGGCTCCCAAGCATAGTGAATGCACCCGAGCAAGTTCTAACCACGCTTTTTGCACAACAGGAAACTCTTTACGCGATACTGCCTCACCATTGCAAAAGACCTCATTGCCCCAAATGAGAAGACGAGTTTGGGGGTGGGGAACAAGAGTTTTGGAATGCAGGCTTTGCCAAAAGGCTTTGGGCGTGATCGTTACAGGAGGAGCCTCAAAAATGGCCTGTGGTTTAGGCTCACTTAGATAAGCACCAATGCCTGGAAGCCATTGCTTTCCTTGATCCAAGGCTAACTTGCGAAGGTGTTTGGTAATTTGCTCCTCTAATAGTCTGGGTAATACCGCTGGGTCTTTGCTAGCGCCTTGCAATGGATCGGCATACCGGGCGGAAAGACTAGGATCATCCTCAAGGGATTCGGCAAGGCGCCATAAACCCTCCTGTAAGAGCTCTCGATAACTAGGTGAGCGAAAGCCTACCGACCAGGTCTGACAGCCAGCATCTAAGGCAACTCCTTCATGCGCAATATGAGGAGGCAAGTACAAGAGATCACCAGGCTCTAGTACCCACTCCTCTTTAGCCTTAAAGCGCGACAAGATCTTGAGGGGCAGATCGTCCCGTAAGGATAAATCGGACTGCGTAGAGATCTTCCAACGGCGACGACCTTCCATTTGGATCAGAAAGACGTCGTAGGAGTCTACGTGGGGACCCACGCCACCCCCAACACCGGCAATGCTAATCATCAGATCATCGAGGCGAGCATCTGGAATAAACCGAAACCACGATAAGACATTAGCTGCAGCTGGGTGGCGTGCCTCGACCCCTTGTACCAAGAGGGTCCAATCTTGGGATTGCAAGGAGGGTAATTGCCCCTTCCGAAAAGGGCCATGCTCAAGTTGCCAGGGTTTGGCTTTGACCAAGCGAGCCTCGCTGTGGCCATCGCTAGCATAGCTAAACAATACCTTAGCAGAAATTGGGCTTTGTAAGGCTTGCCCCTGTGCTTTTGCTAGCGCAAAACTAGGGATCGCATTGCGGATCAGGAGAGGGCGTTTATGCCAATACTCACGCATAAAGGCAACGGGGCTTCGTTGTCCTAATAGTGCCCAGGGCACATCAAGAGGAAGCCGGGCCGGGGCTTTGGGCGCCTGATAGATTGAATCGGTCTTAGTCAAGTAAAATAGCCTTATTCAGGAACTCCATCGCTATGAAGATTGAAAAAAATACCATCGTCTCTCTCCGTTACAAACTCAGCGATGCACAAAATAACATTATCGAAGAACCCGATACCGTGATGGTATACCTTCATGGCGGGTACTCGGGGACCTTCCCAAAAATCGAGAGCTTACTCGATGGCAAGGATGTCGGTTTTGAAACCACTGTGCAACTAGAGCCCCACGATGCCTTTGGTGAGTACGATCCCAACCTCCTGAAGATTGAACCTCGTGAGCGCTTCCCAGAGCCGCTCGAGATCGGGATGCAATTTGAAGGGATACCCGAAGAGTTATCGCCCGATGAAATTTTAGATGCCGATGAAGACGACGATGATGAGGATGATGAAGAGACCGATACCTTAATCTACACGGTGACCGAGCTTGCTGATAAACAAGTGGTCTTGGACGGTAATCACCCCTTAGCCGGAATGGCCCTGCGGTTTTGGTTACAGGTCGAGGATGTTCGTCAGGCCACCGACGATGAGATTGCCAATCAGCATCCGCACGATGAAGATGGCTTTGGACTTGATCTTGCCAACGAAGACGATTTAGACGATCTTGATATCAGTGGTAGCGACCCTAAGGACCCTGGTAATAGCCCCAGAACCTTGCACTAGGCCACTTTATTCTTTAAGAAGTTGCTTGATGGCATCAAGCTCTCGTTTGGTCTCTTGATGACCGACATCATCGCTGGCTTGCCCACCTAATTTAGCAATTGCTTCCTCGAGTGCCTTGATCTTGTTTTCTTGTTCGATGGTTGCATCAATCAAACTCTTGAGCGCGAGTGATACTGGATCATCAGCATTGGGCGTAATGCCATAGGCCGAGAAACTCGCCTTGCTAGCATCGCTAGCATCCTTCGGTAGATCGGGATGCAGGATGCGTGCGGGTACCCCAACCGCAGTTGCTCCCGCCGGAATTTCTTTTAAGACCACCGCATTCGAACCAATGCGGGCACCATCGCCCACCGTAAAACCACCCAAGACCTTTGCCCCCGCACTAACGACAACCCCTTTACCTAATGTCGGGTGACGCTTAAGCCCTTTGTAAAGAGAGGTGCCGCCTAAGGTGACCCCTTGGTAGATTGTGGTGTCATCCCCAATCTCTGCGGTCTCACCGATGACAATGCCTAAACCATGGTCGAGGAACACCCGTCTGCCAAGACGAGCTCCGGGGTGGATCTCAATATTGGTCAAAAAACGGGCTAGGGATGCTAAAAATCGAGCGGGCCACTTGAGCCCGATGTTCCACAGGGCGTGATTAAGACGATGCAACCAAATGGCATGTAAGCCTGGATAGCAGGTGATGACCTCGAGACGATGCCGGGCAGCGGGATCCCGCGCAATGATGGCATCGACGTCTTCCAATAATGTACTGAACATTCCCCTAGTGTAACGGGAGCGAGCTATTTCCTCAGCAGCATTTGTTTGGCAATTCCGCGCAGGAGATCAATCTCCTCCTTGCGCAAATGCGTTCTTGCGAACAAGGATTGCAAGCGTGGCATTAATTTCTTGGGATGACTAGGATCTAAATACCCAATGGCCTCAAGACCAGCCTGCCAGTGTTCGAGCATTGCAGCAACTGCAATAGGATCAGCCAGATCCTTAGGATCAGACTGGGGAGTGTGCTCGCGACCTTCCATCAGGACTTGACGCAAACCAAAAGCGCACACCATGACCGCCTGTGCCAGATTGAGGGAAGGGTAGTCGGGGTTGGCGGGTAAATAAACCCGGTGCGTGCAAAAAGCAAGATCCTCATTCTCTAGACCAGTGCGCTCCGGACCAAAGACCATTGCCACGCATTGTTGATTACTCACCGCATCCAGCAAGAGATCTAAACCACTATTCCAGTCTAAGGCGGGCGGACCAAATTCTCGTTCACGGCTTGTTAGTCCCAGAACAACACCGCATGAATGAAGAGCTTGGGAAAGCGATTGGCTGATCGTGGTCTTGGCGAGCACATCGCCAGCACCGCTTGCTAGGGCAATGGCTTCGGCATCCTCATGCATGTTCTCTTGCCGCGGACGAATGAGGTGCAATTGCTCAAACCCCATGGTTTTCAGGGCCCGCGCGGTGGAGCCCACATTACCTGCGTGGCTAGTTTCCACCAAGACCCAGCGCACTATATCGCTGTGTACAGAAAAAGAGTTTTTGGTCATTAATCTCAATTCGATTAAAATAGGATCATTGCGCTTCGGAACTTAAACGCCGGCCTTTGCGAATGATGTCAGTGTAAGTAATTTAAGACCACTTTGCATCGCTTGCATTTATTCCTCTGAAGCTTGTTCTTATTTAATTTGTCCACTGATTATGCACCCCATGTTAAACGTGGCCGTGAAGGCCGCACGCCGTGCCGCTACGATTATTAATCGCGCCTCACTCAATTTGGAGCGTTTGCAAATCGATCGTAAGCAACATAATGATTTTGTGACCGAAGTGGACAAAGCGGCCGAAGAGGCCATCATCGAGACCCTCAGCGAGGCCTATCCCAATCATGGGTTCTTGGCCGAAGAGTCTGGTGAGTTGTTAAATAACTCCGATCATATTTGGATCATCGATCCTCTAGATGGCACCACCAACTTTATCCACGGCTTTCCTCAATATGCGATCTCCATTGCCTTGTCGGTAAACGGAGTACTTCAGCAAGCGGTTATTTATGACCCCAACCGCGATGAGTTATTTTCTGCTAGCAAAGGTGCTGGTGCCTATGTGGATCGGAGGCGCTTACGAGTAGCCTCGCAAATTAAATTAGAGAACGCCTTAATTGGAACAGGATTTCCCTATCGTCAGGATCAGGATGTGGATCAATATCTCAAGATCTTTGCGGAGATGACCCGTCAATGTGCAGGCTTACGTCGTCCTGGAGCCGCCTCATTGGATCTCGCCTATGTCGCGGCAGGTCGGTATGACGGCTTCTTTGAGAGTGAACTTAAACCTTGGGATATGGCGGCAGGGGCTCTCATCATTACGGAAGCCGGCGGACTGGTTGGTAATTACCGAGGTGAAGAGGGTTTTTTGGAAAGCGGAGAGATTATGGCGGGCAATCCGCGGATCTTTGCGCAGATGGCGCAGGTCTTAGGCAAATACTCGCGCCAAGCGACTTAAGACGTCTTGACCAAATCGATATAGCGCACACCATTGGTGTCAATACGCAGAGCGCTTGCTTTTGGCAAGACGGTCTCTGGATGATCTAGATCCCAGTCTGACAACACCCAACGTTGCCATTCTTTATTTCCCATACTTTCGTGATGACGGGCGGGCAAGTGGGTGTGACCATGAATTAAACGCTCGGAGCCATAGGAACCCATGAGATTGGCACACGCTGCTAAGGTGACATCGCCCTTGAACCGAGCCATCTCAGGGGTATAGCGGACCGCTCGATCGTATTTGGCTGTGCTATTGCTGCGCAGAGTCCGGGCAATACTACGTCGCCACTCCAGGGGAAGGCGCAGAAATAGATTTTGTAGCCAAGGCTTACGAACCCATTTACGAAATATCTGATAACTCAGGTCGTTGGTGCATAAGGCATCACCATGGCTAATAACCCATTCATCACCGGCAATCATGACCTTGGAGGGATCGGGCAACAAGGTCATGCCCGACTTGCGCATGAACTGCTCACCAATTAAGAAGTCACGGTTACCGTGGATGTAGTACGTTTTAGCTTTGTTGGATAAATTGCTCAAGGAACGCAAGACCTCTTGCTGAAATGGCGAGCGTGCTCCTGCATCATCTCCCACCCAATACTCAAATAGATCACCCAAAATAAACACAGCCTCTACCTGATGTGCTTCTTTTTCAACAAAGTCAAAGAAACGCTGCGCGGTCAGCGGCATCGAAGGAGTTAAATGCAAATCCGAAATGAGCAGGGCGCTAGCGTGTTCGTGCATCACTTACTCTTCAATAATCGTGGCGGTCTCGATCAGAACGTCTTCACTCGGAACATCTTGGTGGTAGCCGGCATTTCCGGTTGGAACTTTTTTGATCTTCTCAACCACATCCATGCCATTACTTACCGAACCAAATACCGCATAACCCCATCCTTGGGGAGTGGGTGCGGTGTGGTTCAAGAAATCATTGTCATTGACGTTGATAAAGAACTGCGAGCTGGCAGAGTGCGGCTCATTGGTGCGTGCCATTGCAATCGAACCCTTGACATTCTTTAAGCCATTATTGGCTTCGTTCTCAATTTCCGCATTGGTGGGCTTCTGTTTCATACCAGGGCTCATACCGCCACCTTGGATCATGAAATTATCAATCACCCGATGAAAGATTGTGCCATCGTAATGGCCACTTTTGACATAAGCTAAAAAGTTTTCAACGGTTTTTGGGGCCTTGGCAGAATCGAGTTGTAAGGTGATATCGCCATGGTTGGTTTTGAGTAATACACTTGGCATACAGAACTTTCTCTTAAGGTTTAGGGGTTACAGAACTAGGTTTATTGACTGGTTTTGCCACCGGATTAAGGATCTCTTTAATCGCTTTGGCACGCAGGCCATATTCTCGCTGATTGGGCTGGAGTTTGCTGGCGCTTTGGTAATTCATTTCACTCAGGCGAAGATATACCTCAGCGAGGTTGCCTTGTGCGGTGACATAGTCTGGACGCAGCTTCAAGGCAAGTTCTAAATAGTCACGCGCCTCAATCCATTTGCCTTGATTGGCCGATAGTGCGGCAAGATTGTTATAGGGCTCTGGTAATTCCGGAAACTGCTGTGTGATCTCAATCCACGTGTTCTTGGCGGAGACCTGGTCTCGTAACTCGATTTGCAAGCGCGCCTTCAAGAAGCGCAATTGCACATTGCGCGGGGATTTTACTAACACAGTATCAATTGCTTTAATGGCATCGGCAAACTTACGCTCTTTGGTCAACTTCTCAATATGCGTCGGAATCGCATTTTTGATCACGGGATCGGGTTCAATAATCAAGAAGGATAAAAATGGTACTGAGATGGTCTCTGCGAGTTGCGTGTTCGAGGTCGCGGGATTTTGATTAACACTCATCCGGGGTGGATCGGTCGGACCATACCCACCCAAATACGGTTGTGGAGGC
>DBCI01000118.1:59083-63566 GCA_002292975.1 Polynucleobacter sp. UBA962
TAATGGAGAGTGGGTCTGAGATGGTGTCATTGCAAGGAGATCACTAAAAGGGCGCTTGATTGGATATACTCAGCAGTCTAACAAATTCAAGTTCCATTCACCCAAACTCAATTAAAGTTCCTTGATCTCAGTCAGTCCCTCTGTCAGTCCAATGTCTCTGTCCATTTACAACACTCTATCGCGTAGCAAAGAGATCTTTAAGCCGATCACAGAGGGTCAAGTCCGTATGTATGTGTGCGGCATGACCGTCTATGATTTCTGTCACTTAGGGCATGCGCGTGTGATGATCGTATTTGATATGGTGACTCGCTGGTTGCGAGCTAGCGGCTATGAGGTGAGCTACGTACGCAATATCACCGACATTGATGACAAGATCATCAAGCGCGCGCTTGAGAACAAAGAACCGATTGCAGCTCTCACCCAACGCTTTATCGATGCAATGCACGCAGATGCGAAGACCCTCGGACTTTTGCCACCCGATCACGAACCTCGTGCTACCCAGTACATTGGTCAAATGCAAGGGATGATTGGCCGTCTGATCGAACAAGAAATGGCCTATCAAGCCGATGATGGGGATGTGAACTACGCTGTGCGTCAGTTCCCAAGCTACGGCAAGCTATCTGGCAAGTCCATCGATGAGCTCAATGCGGGCGAGCGCGTCGCCATTGGCAGTGGTAAACGCGACCCTCTAGACTTTGTCCTCTGGAAATCCGCTAAAGCCGATGAGCCGAGTGATACGCGCTGGGCATCTCCTTGGGGCGAAGGTAGACCCGGTTGGCATATTGAGTGCTCTGCCATGTCGTGCGAGCTCTTGGGACAGCATTTTGATATACATGGGGGAGGTGCTGATCTGCAGTTTCCGCATCATGAGAATGAGATTGCTCAAAGCGAAGGTGCTCTGTATGGAACAAAGCTCGTTACCAAACCCTTCGTGAACTACTGGATGCACAACGGGCATATTCGTGTGAACCACGAGAAGATGTCAAAGTCTTTGGGTAACTTCTTTTTGATCCGCGATGTCTTACAACAATTCGATCCCGAAGTAATTCGTTTCTTTATGTTGCGGGCACATTACCGAAGCCCAATTAACTATTCGGATAGTCAACTAGAGGAAGCAAGAACTGGCTTGGTGCGTTTGTATACCGCCATTAATACATCCACATCGCATTCCTCCAAGGAGTTTGAACCCAATGCACCATGGGCAAAGCGCTTTGCGGATGCCATGAACGATGATTTCAATACCCCAGAGGCAATTGCAGCATTATTTGATCTGGCGAGCGAGATCAATCGAGCCAGCGATGCAAACACTAAGCAAGAGCTCTCCCAGACTCTCAGACACTTAGCCGGTCTAATTGGTCTCTTGCAACGCTCCCCCAATGAGTTTTTGCAAAGTGGCACACCGCATACCGGCATGAGCCCCGCAGAGATTGAGGAGCAGATTGCAGCACGGCAGGCCGCCAAATTGGCCAAGAACTTTCAAGAAGCCGATGCGATTCGGGAACGTCTCTTAAAAGATGGCGTGGTTTTGGAAGATAAGCCAAACGGTACTGTCTGGCGGCGCGCTTAAGAGCTCTATGCCAAATATCAAACTCGCTACTAAAACGCTTGCAGTTAAAAAAACTGGGCGTAAACCAAAGATTAGCTCACCTGACTATTGGCAAGAAGCATGCGCAGAGCTCATGAAGCAAGATCGTATTTTGCGTAAGTTAATCCCCAAGTATGGGGATGGCATCTTAGGGAGTCGAGGCGATGCTTTTACAACTCTAGCACGTTCGATCGTTGGGCAGCAGATCTCGGTGGCAGCCGCTCAATCGGTTTGGAACCGAACTCTAGAAACCCTAAAACACGAAGTTACTCCGGCACAGGTTCTTAAAACCAAACTCGAGGCACTCCGTGCTTCGGGCCTATCCACACGGAAGGTGGAATACATCCGCGATCTTGCGGACCACTTTCATCATGGGCGTTTACAAACCGATGTTTGGCATACGATGGATGATGAGGAGTTGATTAAGGATCTCAGCTCCATTCGGGGGATTGGTCGCTGGACCGCAGAGATGTTCTTGATCTTTAATCTAATGCGCCCAAACGTTCTGCCCCTCGATGATATTGGGCTTATCCGGGCGATCTCGATTAATTACTTCAGCGGGGAACCCGTGAGCCGTCATGAGGCCCGCGAGGTTGGGGCTAATTGGGCCCCCTGGAGAACGGTGGCCACTTGGTATATGTGGCGTAGCATTGATCCCATACCCGTCGAGTACTAATTTGGTGCCCCATTCCCCAAAAGACATAAAATTAGGCTATGAAGACCACTTTCCTAGACTTTGAACAGTCGGTTGCGGAGTTAGAGACCAAAATTGAGGAACTGCGCTTTGTGCAGGACGAGTCCTCGGTCGACATCTCGGATGAACTCAAGACGCTCTCTGAGAAGAGTCAACAACTCACCAAAGAGCTCTACGAGAACCTGAGCCCATGGCAAGTGTCTCAAGTCGCGCGTCATCCACAACGCCCCTACACCTTAGATTACATCGCAGCGTTATTTACGGATTTTCATGAGCTACACGGCGATCGTGTGTTTGCGGACGATCAATCCATGATTTGTGGCTTAGCGCGTTTTGACGGTAAACCGTGCATGGTCATTGGGCACCAAAAGGGTAGAGATACCAAAGAGCGAGCAATGCGTAACTTTGGCATGAGTCGTCCCGAGGGATATCGCAAGGCGATGCGCATCATGCGCCTTGCCGAGAAATTTAAGCTCCCAGTTTTTACCTTTGTCGATACCCCAGGTGCATTCCCAGGCATAGATGCAGAAGAGCGTAATCAATCGGAAGCGATTGGCCGTAATTTGTATACCCAAGCAGAACTCAAGGTACCCATCATTACTACCATCATTGGTGAGGGTGGCTCGGGGGGTGCCTTAGCGATTGCGATGGGGGATGTGGTCATGATGTTGCAATATTCCACCTACTCGGTGATCTCACCAGAAGGCTGTGCTTCGATTCTATGGAAGACCGCTGAGAAGGCGCCCGATGCCGCAGAGCAATTGGCCTTGACCGCCCAACGCCTCAAAGAACTCAAACTGATCGATAGCATCGTGCCAGAACCGATTGGGGGCGCCCATCGTCATTACGAGGGCATGATGCTGAGTATGAACAAGGCTCTCAAACACGCTCTTTCTGAGGTTGGAGACCTTTCCGAGAAAGATCTTCTCGAGCGCCGTCATAAACGGTTCATGAGTTATGGCCAGTTCAAAGAAGTCAAAGTCAAAGAAGCCAACTAAGCGCATCGGTATTGCCCTGAGTGGTGGTCTAGATTCAGTGGTCTTGCTCGATGCGGTCAGCAAGGCCTATCCACACGACACGCTGTTTGCTCTTCACATCCATCATGGTTTACAAAAGCAGGCTGATCAGTGGTTGATCTTTTGTGAGCAGCTTGCTCAACGCTACCAAATTGGTTTTGATTTCCGTCTCCTGCACTTGCATGACCAGACCGGGAACGTAGAGGCGCGGGCTCGTACAGCACGATATGACGCTCTCAAAGATCTATGCGATGCACATGATCTCGATCATCTCTTACTCGCACACCATCAAAATGATCAAGCAGAGACCATCTTGCTACAGTTGCTGCGTGGGGCGGGACCCAGCGGTCTCTCGGGTATGGGTGCGCGCAAAGAACTACGCAGCGCTACTGGCAAGCGTATTACCGTGTGGCGTCCATTGCTCGAGCAAAGTCGTGCAGAGCTAGAGGCATATGCCAAGAGACAGCGCTTGCAATGGGTAGAGGATCCCAGTAATCAAAATACACGCTATCGACGCAATGCAGTTCGTAAAACCATTCTGCCTGCTTTAAGTAAGATTCAGCCTGGAGCCATCGCCAACTTAGCTCGCAGCGCTCAGCTGTTGGCACAAGCTCAAACACTCTTAGATCGTTTGGCACACGAAGATGCAAGAACCCTTTTGCAAAACGGAGTACTGCTTATTGCCCCTTTAATTACACTGCAGGCAAAAGATCAAGCGAGTGCTAATAATGTCTTGCGCTATTGGTTAAAGAACCATCAGCTCACCATGCCCTCACAAGAACGTCTTCAAGCATGGTGGCAAGATCTAGCAGGAACCCGCAGCGATAAACGCTTGCAATGGATACATGACGGCAGAACAATCCGCGCTTGGCGAGGACTCTTGCAGATTGACCCTCAGCCATCTCAAGAGAGAGTTAAACGAGGCGAGTGGATCTTCGTGCCAGTTCCCCCCAACTCCAAACAAGCGGGTTTGCCTTGGGACTGGTATCAAGCAGCGTTGCACAACAAGACCATCGAGAGTAAAGCACGCGAAGGAGGTGAGCGTCTCAAGATCAAGCCCAATACTCCGAGCAAAGCCTTAAAGAATCTTTATCAAGAGGCTGGAGTACCCCCCTGGCAACGTGATATCCCTCTTCTGTACATCAACCAGGAACTGATTGCGGTAGAGGGTCTCGGTGTTAGTCAAAG
>DBCI01000118.1:63698-65961 GCA_002292975.1 Polynucleobacter sp. UBA962
ACGAAGCAGCATTTACACAATCTACTATGTCTTTAATTGTTCATAAATACGGTGGCACCTCGATGGGCTCTGTTGAGCGCATCCAAAATGTTGCCAAGCGGGTTGCGAAGTGGATGCGGGCTGGCCATCAGGTAGTGGTGGTGCCATCGGCAATGTCGGGTGAGACCAATCGGCTCTTAGGACTTGCTAAAGAGTTAAGCGCTAATCCCAACCCCCGTGAGCTCGATCAAATTGCCTCGACCGGAGAACAAGTTAGCTCTGGACTGTTAGCAATTGCACTGCAAGAGCAGGGAGTTGATGCAGTGAGTTACACCGGTTGGCAAGTTACGGTGCATACGGATTCAGCATTTACAAAAGCCCGCATTATGGGGATTGACGATGCCAAGATCATGAAGGACCTCAATGCAGGTCGTGCGGTTGTGATTACTGGTTTTCAGGGCGTTGACCCTGAAGGCAATATTACAACCTTGGGACGTGGTGGTTCGGATACCTCGGCAGTTGCTGTGGCAGCTGCCCTGAAAGCCGATGAGTGTCTAATTTATACCGATGTGGATGGGGTCTACACCACCGATCCAAGGGTCTGCGAGGACGCACGACGTCTTGAGAAGATTACGTTTGAAGAGATGTTGGAGATGGCAAGCTTGGGTTCTAAGGTCTTGCAAATTCGTTCAGTGGAGTTTGCTGGTAAGTACAAGGTGAAGACCCGTGTTTTGTCATCCCTAACCGATCCCCTAATCCCCCTTGAGCAAGAAATGAAGTCGGGTACTTTAATTACCTTTGAAGAGGACAGCACTATGGAAGCCGCAGTTATTTCGGGTATTGCATTCGCTCGCGATGAGGCCAAGATTACCGTGATTGATGTACCAGATCGCCCTGGTATCGCATATCAAATCTTGGGACCCATTGCAGATGCCAATATTGATGTGGACATGATTATTCAGAACCAATCGGTGGATGCCAAGACCGATTTTACCTTCACGGTACCCAGAGCCGAATATCAAAAGGCGCTAGATCTCTTAAAGAAGAGTGTGCAGGCTCATATTGGTGCCAAAGATATCTTGGGCGATGCAAAGGTATCGAAAGTATCCGTCGTGGGTGTTGGCATGCGTTCGCATGTGGGCGTAGCCAGTAAGATGTTTAGAACCTTATCGGAGGAGGGCATCAACATCCTAATGATCTCCACCAGTGAGATTAAGATCTCAGTCGTGATTGATGAGAAATACATGGAACTCGCGGTCAGAGCCCTCCATAAAGCCTTTGAACTGGATCAGAAGTAAAATAGTGACAGTAATGTAGTACGCAGCAATGTGAAGTAATACGGAGACGTGGCCGAGCTGGTCGAAGGCACTCCCCTGCTAAGGGAGCATCTGTGCTAAAACATGGATCGGAGGTTCGAATCCTCTCGTCTCCGCCATCAAGTCAAGTAAATTAAGAGTCTTAGGACTCTTTTTTTATTTTGACTACACATATTAAACATAGAGAGTGCCCTTCAAGTTCCAAGTATCTAGACCCCCCTATATCCTATCCACTCCCCCTTAATAGGCTACATTCTGTTTGCAGGCTATGTACTTAAAAATGATCAAAAGATCCCCCCCTTTTTTTATAAATACAACTAAATGAAGTACTAGACAGTGGGGTGGGGAAGTACATTTTTTTTTGGAATGATTGAAATTTTCTTTAATTATCGAATGCAATAGCCTAAGGCCATTGTCATACTCAAACCTTTTGGTACCTTGATTATGGCAATTGGATTTGTTAAGGCTGCTGTAACGCTAGATAGAGGATCTGGTTTTTTTAAGCAAACAACTATGGGGTCAGAATTTTGCACCACCTGAAAGACAAAGCCGCCTGAGCTTTGAGTGGATGCTTGGGCTAAATAGAAATCAAATTGTTCTATTTGGGTTTGGTAGCTTGCTAACTCTTTTGGCAGCTGATCAAAGCTAACCCTATCTTTTAACTTCGTAAGCTTAAATTCACTGGTCCTTAGGGTTACAGAATTTTTATTAATTATTTCGACTATATTTTTCTTCTCTACAAGGGTATTCCCGCAACCAAAAAGAAATAAAAATACTAACGTCAGTTGTATTTTGGTGAAACCAAAAGTAGTATGGTTAATTATCATGGAGATCTTCAGTATGTCCAGAATATACCTTTTAATTATTGGATTAGTAATTCTCACAGGCTGTGCTGGCGGCGGCGGCATACGGACACTTACTTATACAAGTGCCGCAGCCTTTGAAACAACCGAATATAGCGCTCAATC
>DBCI01000034.1:0-2038 GCA_002292975.1 Polynucleobacter sp. UBA962
GCTGCTCTTTATGGGTATTGTGGATGCAATGAGCCTCCTAGTACATGGGGCGCTAACTACCAAATCCAACACCCTCGGGAACTTCAGCAGATCATCTTTGCAAAATAAGATGTGCAATTTAAGTCTAAACGTCTTAAAATTGATATCCCAATGCAAGGAATTCCGGGGTCGACATGGTTTCGACGTGGATTACAAAGCATCAAGGGCATACCGAGGACCCGTTATCTCGTAAATCAATGGGAATGTAATAACTGCTAACGACGAACGTTACGCACTAGCCGCTTAAATGCGGTTGCCCCTGAACTGATTCTCTCTTGGGTCAGGTAGCGCAAGCTACATCAGGGTCATTTACAAGAGATAAGATCAATTCATGTCACGGGGGTTGATACGAAAATCTAGTGAATCGCTAATGCAAAGCGTGTCGATTCGCGTTGCACTGGTTAAATTAAATAATTAGACTAAGTATGTAGAACTTGTTGTAGAGTGTTTGCGGACGCGGGTTCGATTCCCGCCGACTCCACCAATATTGGTATTGGTACTGTCTAGCTTTAACAATAAACCCCTTATGGAATAAAAACATAAGGGGTTTTTGTTATTTATAGAAATGCTCGCAAACCCATTTAAAGCATTACTTCTTCACCCCCTATTTCTTTTTTAACATTTCAGATTAATCTCCACTCTTTCATTAGTGATAATGATTCTCATTTAGAATTGAGTCTCTGTTCATTCATTAGAAAGGTACGAAATGTCTCACTTAGCTCCCTTCCAAAAAGGGGTTGTTCTTATTGGAGCAGCGATCGCCCTCATTTCACAACCTGCTATTGCGGGAGATGGATTATTTGGATGGATCTATACCCTCGACCTACAGCCAAAAGGGAAATGGGAATTTGAGCAACGACTTCAACTGAACAAGCAGCAGGCCGCCGGCACATATGACTCTTGGTTTTCCAGATCAGAAATTGAGTATGGACTGACGAATGACTTGCAGGTGGCAGGATATTTAAACTCCTATTACGTTAACGCAAATCAAAATTACACCAATCAAGACGCCTGTGAAGGTAGCCCATCCTGTACCGGCGGTTATCCCGTTCCCTCCTCGCATGATCCTGCAACCGCCTATCGAAAGTCTGGGATTGAGGGTGGTTCATTAGAGGCCATATATCGCTTTACCAATCCAGTTACCTCGCCTGTCGGCGTTGGTGTTTATATTGAGCCTACGATTGGGAAAAACAAAAATGAGTTAGCGGCACGCCTCTTATTGCAATCCAATTTTCTAGATGACCAGTTAGTTCTTGCTGGCAATGTAGTGGCAGCCAATGCACGACTTAAGTTTATTGAAAACGGAAATGTTCCAGAATCCATGTTGGACTTTTTGGTCGGCGCCAGTTACCGCTTTGCTCCTAAATGGCGTGCGGGTGTCGAGGCACGCTTTCATAATGACTACTCCGAACTAAATCTCCGTAATCAAATTCAACGCGCCACTTTTGTCGGGCCCAATCTGCAATATGCCACCAAAGATTGGTGGGCAACGCTTGCATGGCGTTACCAACTCAAAGGGGGTAACTGCATGGGCGATGGTGAAGCGGAGTGCTCAGATGCTCGGGTCTGGGATAGTCATTCACTAAACGAGTTTATGTTTAAGTTCGGAATTCCTCTCAATTAATATGAACCTAACCCACTTTAAGACTGCAATGCTTCTTGGATGCTTTACGATCAGCGCTCCAGCAATCGTTGAAGCCCGTATCTATCTTTCGATAACACAGGTTCAAGATATTTTCTTCCCAAAAGAAGTGTTCAACAAGAACCCAATTCTGGTCGACGATGACTTACAAAAAAAGTTAAGGGTAATTTCAGGAGTCCGTCATCCCTTCAAAGGAGATCGCATTTGGAAGACAGAAAATGGATCTTGGATAATTGTTGATGAGGTACTGGGTAAACACGAAATGATCACCTATGCTGTTGCAATTAATTCGAAAGGAGTGATCCTTGGTATTGAAATTATGGAGTACGTAGAGTCGTATGGTTATGAAATTAAAAA
>DBCI01000034.1:2065-6747 GCA_002292975.1 Polynucleobacter sp. UBA962
AAGGAATGGCGTAAACAATTTATCGGTAAAACCGCTAATCATCCAATCAAGCTGAATCAAGATATACAAAATATCTCTGGCGCTACTCTTTCGGCTAAACATGTGACCGATGGCATTAAACGTGTCATGGCTTTTTATGATCTTGTCCTGAAATCGCAATAATGACTCGTTGCAAAGTGTTTTTAGGTACCTATGTTGAGATTTCAATCGGGGATCATGACGGGGTATCTAAATCACTTGCACTAGAGGCAACCCATGAAGCATTTAAAGAAATTGCCTTGGTTCAAGACCGTATGAATATTCACGATAAAGACAGTGATTTGTCTAAGATTAATCGATTAGCGCCATTAGGAAAAACAAAATTAGAGCCTTGCATTCAAGAGGTTTTATTGATGGCACGTGATTTATATCAGCAATCGAATGGATTATTTGATTGCACCTATGATCCCAATTTGGATCAAAATAGTAATTCGTTTGATGATATTCAATGGTTTGATGATGAGTGCATAGCATATAAAAAACCTTTAAGTATCAATCTCAATGGGATTGCGAAAGGATATGCTGTAGATAAAGCTGTTCAAGTACTAGAAAATTTTGGAATCCCAAACGGTCTCGTTAATGCGGGTGGTGATCTACGCTTATTTGGGGAAGCACCAGCAGCAATTTACATACGCAATCCAATCAATCCCCTACTTGTTAATGCAATTGGCAATATGAAAAATATTGCCATCGCTAGTTCCGGAAATTATCTCCAACGTCATTTATTTAACCCACAGCGAGAAAGTACTATTCGCACAGACTCTTCATTTACAGTAATCGCACAGCAATGCGTTTATGCAGACGGCCTGACTAAAGTATTAGCCTCACTAGGGCACAGTAAGCACCCCTGCTTTTTTCATTACAACAGTATCGGATTGATTATTAAAGGATAAAAATGAGTCGTCTAGGAAAAATGCCGCACTGGCAAAAAAGTTTTATTGTGTTTTCGTTCTCTTTATGTGCCCTCTCTGGCCTCACTTATTTCTTTATCCCAGAGTTAAAAACGTATGTACCTATATCTGCATCTCGCTTTATCTTAGCGGCGCATGGAATATCTGCCAGCTTCATGTTGATTGCGCTTGGCCTGGTACTACCCGCTCATCTAAAAGCTGGCTGGATTGCAAAAAATAATCGATTTTCTGGTGTTGGCCAATTCCTCTGCTTGTTAGTTCTAACAGCGAGCGGTTTACTGCTTTATTACGGATCTGAATCTTTACGTGACCTTACGCTATTAGCTCACTACATTGTTAGTTTTCTATTGATTGGATTATTTATAGGCCATCTGTTATTAAGACGCAAGGCAGAACAAGCTAATCAAAACATGTCTTCCATCTCTTTACGAACGCGATAGGCGTCGGTTGTTTTATCAATGGCGACATCGTCCCAACATAAGCTTTGACCCTTTTTAATAGGTCGCACTACTTTTACTTGATGCGCCAAGCCTAAAGGCAGTCCACCCATTTGTGATGATTTTTTAGCTGGTAAGAGTTTGCCCCAAACCGTATATCCACCCTCTCCATCTAATACATCTCCAGGATTTAGATCACGCTTCGCAGTAGCAACCACGTCAGCATTCCAACAATAAGGCACCCCCGTGGCTTCTTTACGAAGAGCAACGCTAGCGACTGACATACCGACTTCTAGCCCAATTAAGTGCCAACGCTTATATAGCGTGAAATAGCGACCACTAGGATCAGTATGTGCCTTGTATTCTTCAAAACAATTTTTAATATAGTCTGTTTCCGCTTCAACCGTGACCCAAATACCCATCCGAATATCGTATGGAATCTTTCTGCCATCTTTCTCAAGAGATGAAATGACCTCTACCATTCCCTTTTGTTCTAGGTGACCACCCTCGCTGATAGGTCTTGTAACGACTGGTATATCTTCAATGCTGGCTGGGGGATAGAGCAAGCCATTACTCGGTACAAAAAGGCCTGTTGCGTTTGCAACTGCGGTCGACTCAATCGAGGGTTTTGAGCCATCTAAAAAGCTATTGAACATTTTGGGATTTAAGCCACCACGCGTAGCTTGCTCAGGTGTTAAACCATAGTGATTCCATACGGTCTCGGGGGTGGAATCGGCATAGTGCGGTAACCACTTATGACCTCGGCCCGCAGCGACAACCGGAAATCCACACGTGCGCGCCCAATCGACTAAATCACAAATCAAGGCAGGCTGATCACCAAATGCCAGAGAGTAAACCACGTTTGCCTCTTGGGCTTTTTTAGCCAACAGCGGCCCACAAAAGGCATCAGCCTCTACGGTGACATTCACGACATGCTTGCCTTGGGAGAAGGCTTTTAAACAATGCTCGACAGCAGCAATTGGGTTACCAGTGCACTCCACAATCACATCAATCTGATCTGCGTTGACGAGTTTTGTCCAGTCTTCCGTAATAAAGCAACTATTTTCTGTAATAGCGGTCTCAATCGAGTTAGCCTGCGTCCGAGATAGATCCCATCCAACTCGCTTTAAATTTTCTCTGGCAGCATCTGGAGATAAATCTGCAATTCCAACTAAATGAACTCCCGGAGTTCTGGGTATTTGTGCCAGATACATAGCACCAAATTTACCGGCTCCGATTAAACCAACTCGAATAGGATTCTGCTGTCGTTCGCGCTCTTGTAATTGCTGATAAAGACTCATAGGTTTTTTATACCGCAGTTAATCGATTGTGTTGATAGTCATCTATCGCTTGCTCAATCTCTTCGCGCGTGTTCATTACAAATGGGCCATGCTGAACAATCGGCTCATGCAGGGGTTTTGCTGCCAGCACAATCGCCTTTGCTCCCTGCTCTGAGGCGGTAATGTTTAATTGATCACCCTCACTCAAAATAATTGCTGATTGTTTGGGAGCGGCCTGTAAGGCTGAGCCGATCTTCAGATCACCCTCGTAGATATAAATGAAAGCATTGTGGGTGCTGGGTATTGAATGAGAAAAAGACTCTTGGGGGTGTAGGTGAATATCAAAAAAAAGTGGCTCAGTACTCAAACCATAAATAGGTCCTCGAATCAATTCTCCCTGACGGTTGCGATACTCACCAGCGATTACTTTAAGCATCCCCCCACCCAAAAGATTAGCTCTTGGAATCGCATCTTCTTGAATATCCTGATAACCCGCTGGCTTCATTTTTTCTTTTGCAGGCAAATTAATCCACAACTGAAAGCCCCGCATTGTGCCGCTTTCTTGCTGAGGCATCTCCGAATGAATAATTCCACGCCCAGCTGTCATCCATTGCACGCCACCCGTTTTTAAATGGCCTTGGTTACCCAAATGATCTTGATGCAACATATGCCCTTCGAGCATATAAGTTACGGTCTCAAAACCACGATGGGGATGCGGAGGAAAGCCGGCCACATAATCATTGGGATCATTGGATGAGAACTCATCCAGCATTAAGAAAGGGTCTAAGCGTTGACGATCTTGGCCGCCCAGACTACGTCGTAAGCGGACCCCTGCACCATCCGATGTAAGGATCCCAGGAATAATGCGTGTAATTTCTCGGTTCATAATTTAAGTGGTAGGTGGATGGTCTTCAGGATGAATATCTAATGCAATCAGAAAGCGGGAGACCATATTGTAACTAGCGATCACCCCAACTAACTCGACTAAGACCGTATTCCCTAATGCGTTTAGCAGTCGCTCCATTAATGGTGATTCAACCTTGATGTTACGTGTCATTTGGAACGTTAATGCTAAGGTGTCATTTTCTAAATCACTAAAACAGTCTGGGTTAAATGTTTCTTGGCCAAGGTGGCGAATAGCATCCACTTGCTCTTGCGTCCCTCCTGCCTTTAAAAACGGTGGCGCATGATGAAAGAACTCATATTCAGCACCATTCAGAATTGCTACGCCACACATACTAAGTTCTCTTAGCTTGGGATCTAAAGATAGTTTTTCTCGGACATTGCCGATAAAAACATTCCAGCCCCTAGCAAATGGCTCACTATGAAGCAACATACGGTCAAGATTTATCAATTGACCGCCGCGACGCTTGCGAATTTCTGCAACTAAGTCGGCTGGCTCTGATAAATCAAGGGGTTGATATGGAATTAATCGGGAATTTGCCATGTTTTTAAACGTTGTGTAATTTGCTATGCCTCTAGTTTAGCGACAAAGTTGATTAATAATATGGTCTATGAATGAATTACCAATACGACCAAGCGACCAAGCTATCTTAAATATTGCAGGGTATCAGTTTGTTCGCCTCGATCAGCTAGAAACTTTACGGGAGTCTCTACGAGAATCTGCCCTGCTTTATCAACTTAAAGGAACCATTCTTCTTGCCGAAGAAGGTATTAATTTATTCTTGGCAGGTTTTGAAAACGATGTTCAAGAATTCTTAAAATATCTACGTAAAGATCCACGTTTAAAGAGCTTTAGAACAAAAGATAGCTGGTCTGCTTCTCAACCCTTTCGCAAATTACTGATCAAGATTAAAAAAGAGATCATTCGAATGAATCATCCGACGATTACTCCTGAAACAGGTAGGGCAAAATTTATTCTCCCTGAGAAATTAAAGCAGTGGCTTGATCAAGGACATGATGATTTAGGGCGGCCAGTGGTCATGATTGATACGCGTAATGATTTTGAGGTGGAATATGGCAGCTTTGATAATGCCATGCACTTCAATATTAGT
>DBCI01000084.1:0-2606 GCA_002292975.1 Polynucleobacter sp. UBA962
CGCTCGCAGACCATAAATTGATCGGGGAGATTTTTCTCTTGAGCGGCCGCTCTGGCTTTATCGATCACATTGTTCATCTCGTAGGGAGATAAGAACTGACCCTTCTTAATGTTCACGGGCTTGCCACTTTGCGCTACCGCAGTAATGAAATCAGTTTGGCGACACAGAAATGCGGGAGTTTGCAGAACATCGACCACCGCTGCAACCGAGGCAACATCACTACTCTCATGCACATCAGTAAGAATCGGTACCCCAATTTGTTTTTTAACCTTCGCCAAGATCTCTAAACCCTTATCCATGCCTAAACCACGAAACGATGAACCCGACGAGCGATTGGCCTTATCAAAGGATGATTTATAGATGAATGGAATGTTTAGTTCGGCGCAGATCGCTTTAATCTGACCTGCAGTATCAATCGAGAACTGTTCTGACTCAATCACACAAGGTCCGGCAATCAGAAAAAATGGTTGGTCTAAACCAATAGGAAAGCCGCAGAGTTTTTTAAACATAGTCGTGTAGGCTTACTTAGGCTGCAACTGCGGTTTTGGATTGTTGACGCGCGAGTGCTGCGCGGATGAATGCCAAGAACAGGGGATGTCCATCACGCGGGGTCGAGGTGAACTCGGGGTGGAACTGCACCCCAAAGAACCAAGGATGCATGCTTTGCGGCAACTCCATCATCTCAGGGAGATCTTCGGTCGGTGTACGTGCTGAGATGACCATACCCGCCTTCTCTAATTTAGGCGCGTAGATATTATTGACCTCATAGCGATGGCGGTGACGTTCGTTGACTTCATCTCCATAAATGCGGTGCGCAAGTGTATTGGGTTTGACGGGGCAACGCTGCGATCCTAAGCGCATCGTTCCACCAAGATCGGAGTCTTCTGCACGCTTCTCAATTTTGCCTTCGCGATCAAGCCATTCTGTAATGAGCGCGACTACCGGATTCGGAGTCTCTGGATCAAACTCGGTGCTGTTGGCAGCTTCAATCTTTGCCACATGCCGAGCAAACTCAATCACTGCTAGTTGCATCCCTAAGCAAATACCGAGATAAGGAATAGCATTCTCACGCGCGTATTGAATCGCTTTGATCTTGCCCTCGGTGCCACGCTTACCAAAGCCTCCGGGTACTAAGATGGCATTGAGATCGTGCAAGCACTCGAGATTGCCCTGCTCTAAGCGCTCTGAATCAATATACCGAATATTGATCTTGGTGTGATTATGAATACCTGCATGCCGTAAGGCTTCGATCAATGATTTATAGGACTCAGTAAGGTCCACATACTTACCCACCATGCCAATGGTGACCTCATGCTGTGGGTTCTCCATCTCGTAGACCAAGTGGGTCCACATCGCAAGATCAGCAGGCTTGGCTTGGATGTTGAGCTCTTTGCAGATCAACTCATCCATGCCCTGTGCTTGCAACATCTCCGGAATCTTATAAATGGTGTCGACATCCCAGACCGAGATCACTGCTTCTTCACGCACATTGGAGAAGAGCGAGATCTTGGCGCGCTCATCTGCTGGAATCCGTCGATCTGCACGGCACAGTAATACGGTGGGCAAGATACCGATCTCGCGCAGCTTTTGTACCGAGTGTTGGGTTGGTTTCGTTTTAAGCTCACCCGCACTTTGTATCCATGGCACGAGCGTTAAATGCACAAAGGCACAGTCGCCCTTTGGCAGACGCAAACTCATTTGGCGGGCAGCTTCTAGAAATGGGAGCGACTCAATGTCACCGACGGTGCCACCGATCTCACAGATAGCAACATCCGCTTTACCATCATGACTGGCTTTAGCACCCCGCTCCACAAAGGCCTGAATCTCATTGGTGATGTGCGGAATGACCTGCACGGTCTTGCCGAGGTACTCACCGCGGCGCTCTTTTCGAATCACCGACTCATAGATCTGACCGGTGGTGAAGTTATTGCTCTTGCGCATCTTGGCGCTCACAAAGCGCTCGTAATGTCCTAGATCGAGATCGGTCTCGGCGCCGTCTTCGGTCACAAAGACCTCGCCATGCTGAAACGGACTCATGGTTCCAGGGTCTACATTGATGTAGGGGTCTAATTTGAGGAGGGTGACTTTCAGGCCGCGGGATTCAAGAATCGCGGCAAGCGAGGCGGCTGCAATTCCTTTCCCAAGGGAAGAAACTACACCACCAGTGACAAAAACGTATTTGGTCATCGCTTAACGTCTATTGGTAATACGCAATTATAGCGATAGCGGCGGATCTGTCTAAAAAACTTGATTCGGGCTTGCCCTAGGTAGAATGATTGGATGCGCTTTCTTGCTGCCTTACTGATTACCCTGCTAACCCTGTTTTACCTGTTTCCTACAGCGGTTGCAGTCTATCGGGGGCGAGCCAATACCGGGGCGATCTTTGCTCTAAACCTCTTTTTGGGGTGGTCGCTAATTGGTTGGGTACTTGCCCTCGTTTGGGCTTTAAAGCACGAAGAAATCCTCTAAATGCCCTTGATTTAGGGGTATTTTGGCTGGATTGCCTGTCAGTAAAGTTTTACAATATAGCCTACTCTTTTAGGCTCATTTCTGATCAGGAAACCCATGTTAGACGCATATCAATCCCATGTAGCTGAACGTGCCAC
>DBCI01000084.1:2727-2855 GCA_002292975.1 Polynucleobacter sp. UBA962
ATTAGCTATCGAGTACCCGCCGGTGTTGATGAGGCGGCCAAGGTCAAGGCCGAGTTTTTGGATTCTGTTGCCAAAGGGAAACTTGCTTCTCCATTGATCTCCAAGGTCAAGGCCACGGAGTTACTCGG
>DBCI01000084.1:3010-3252 GCA_002292975.1 Polynucleobacter sp. UBA962
GTGATCCAGAGTTGGGCCGATGCCGAATGGTTTACTAGTCGCCCCGCAGTCCCAGAATCCATGACCCTGACGGTCTTTAAGGTCACCGGCGAGACCAATACTGATGATCTATCCCCTGCACCCGATGCGTGGAGCCGCCCCGATATTCCCCTGCATGCCACCATCATGCTGAAAAACCCACGTCCGGGCATTGAGCCCGATGAAGCTGGTGTGCGCGGTCCCATGAAACAAATTGAGGCCTT
>DBCI01000084.1:3320-3565 GCA_002292975.1 Polynucleobacter sp. UBA962
GCGACAAACTCGGTCTTGTGGTGGACTGGCCAAGATATTCCCTTTGTTCCCAACAAGCGCTTTGGTGGTGTTTGTTTGGGTAGCAAGATTGCTCCGATCTTCTTTAATACCATGGAAGACGCTGGCGCTCTGCCAATCGAGCTCGATGTCAATCAAATGAATATGGGCGATGTGATTGAGTTACGCCCTTACGAGGGTAAGGTTTATAAAAACGGTGTGGTGATTACCGAGTTTGCATTGAAGTC
>DBCI01000084.1:3657-4235 GCA_002292975.1 Polynucleobacter sp. UBA962
GGTCTGCCTGCATCCACCGAGTTCCGTGTTCCCATTAGTCCTCCCAATAATAAGAAGGGCTTTAGCTTGGCGCAGAAGATGGTGGGTCGTGCTTGTGGCTTGCCCGAAGGTCAAGGTGTTCGTCCTGGTACCTATTGCGAGCCCCATATGACCACGGTCGGCTCACAAGATACCACCGGTCCGATGACCCGGGATGAGTTGAAAGATCTTGCCTGTTTAGGGTTCTCGGCAGATCTCGTGATGCAATCCTTCTGCCATACCTCAGCCTATCCCAAGCCCGTTGATATCCGCACGCACCATGAGTTGCCTACGTTTATGACCAATCGTGGTGGCGTTGCTCTACGTCCAGGCGATGGTGTGATCCACAGCTGGTTAAATCGTTTATTGCTTCCTGATACCTGCGGTACAGGTGGCGATAGTCATACGCGCTTCCCCATTGGTATCTCCTTCCCGGCAGGCTCTGGTCTCGTTGCCTTTGCAGCCGCAACTGGTGTGATGCCTTTAGATATGCCAGAGTCAGTATTGATTCGGTTTAAGGGCAAGATGCAGCAAGGTATCACCTTGCGCGATTTAGTCAA
>DBCI01000084.1:4285-4986 GCA_002292975.1 Polynucleobacter sp. UBA962
CTTCTCACCGTTGAGAAAAAAGGTAAGAAGAATGTGTTCTCAGGTCGCATCCTCGAGATTGAAGGATTGCCTGACCTAAAGGTCGAGCAAGCCTTTGAGCTATCCGACGCCTCTGCCGAACGCTCTGCTGGTGGTTGTACTGTGCATCTCAATAAAGAACCCATCATCGAGTACATGCGCTCTAACATCACCTTGATGAAGTGGATGATTGCGAATGGCTATGACGATAAGCGCACGCTCAAGCGTCGTATTAAAGCGATGGAGTCGTGGATTGCTAATCCACAATTACTCAAGGCTGATGCCGATGCCGATTATTACGAGGTCATTGAGATCGACATGAACGAGATCAAAGAGCCCATCTTGGCGTGCCCCAATGATCCAGACGATGTGAAGTTCTTGTCTGAAGTACAGGGTGACAAGATTGATGAGGTGTTCATTGGATCGTGCATGACCAATATTGGTCACTTCCGTGCTGCTGGCAAGATCTTAGAAGGCAAGACCGATATCCCAACGCGTTTGTGGATTGCACCACCTACGAAGATGGATGCGATGATCCTCACCGAGGAAGGTTACTACGGCATCCTTGGAAGAACAGGTGCTCGCATGGAAACTCCAGGGTGTTCTTTGTGCATGGGTAATCAAGCACAGATGCGTAAAGGTGCTTCTGCAGTATCGACATCGACACGTAACTTCCCGAACCG
>DBCI01000084.1:5050-5963 GCA_002292975.1 Polynucleobacter sp. UBA962
CTCCTTGGCAGAATCCCAACCATGGCAGAGTATCTTGAGCAAGTGCAACCTCTGAATGCCAAAGCCGATGATGTGTATCGCTACATGAACTTTGACAAGATCAAAGACTTTAGTAGTGTGGCCGACACGGTGACTGTCTAAGCATTCTTAGACAGCGCTAATGCAAAAGCCCAAGGTTTTAGGCCTTGGGCTTTTTTATTCTAGCTCTTAGTACTTAGGTGAGCATTTAAAACATCAATGCAAGACTGCGTGTTGGGCTTGCTTCTTCCGTTTGTGAAGTAGCCAGGCACTATGGATTCTGGTGACAACCATGATTGGCCAGAGCAAAGCGCAAAGTGGAACCCAAAAGATACGACTTTCAAATGGGTTGTCATCTGAGGTCTTCGCCTTGTGAGGACCCTCGCTAAACAAGTGCCGCTGTGAATACGTTACAAAGCCAAAACATGTGCCAAAGAGTATGAACAGGGTGATAACAGTTGTGTCGTTCATCATTTTTACCTTACCTAAGCAGAGTAAAGTAATTATTACACCAAAATCTGTAAAAAATTAACTTACACAAGTTTTTATCTAGGGTAATTGGAGTAATGATTGATGCAATGCAAAATGAGTTAGACCGATCCAAGCCTATTAAGAAATTATCAAAAACTAGCAAAACAGACCATAAAGTGCTGGTTTTGATCGGTCCATGAAACTACTTTCTGAAACCCGGCCTTCTTCAATAGGTCTTGGAAACCGGTCTGAGTGTATTTATAGCTATTTTCGGTATGGATGGTCTCACCCTTACTAAACGGAGCTAAATGATCATGCCAACAAACCTTGAGGTCTCGCTTGGCACGTAAATGCATCTCAATGCGGGATGCTTGTTCATTAAAAAAGGCGTCATGCTCCCAATCTTCTAAACAAAAATTAGTGC
>DBCI01000084.1:6060-7506 GCA_002292975.1 Polynucleobacter sp. UBA962
TACATCTCTATTCTTAACAAGGTCTACCCCAATGAGAAGACCGCCACTGCCATTTAATAATTGAGCGATGCCTTGCAAAAATAGATGGGCTTCCTTGGGATCAAAATTACCGATCGATGATCCTGGGTAGAAAAATATCTTCTTTTGGGCAGCGATGTCCGGTAGCTGAATTGCTTGCGATAGATCGCATGCTTGGGCGATCATGGCAATGTTAGGAAATTGTTTTTGTAGATTAGCAATTGCTGCATCAAGGAAGGTTTTTGAGATATCCAATGCCCAATATTGTTTTGGCTGCAAACTTTCAAATAAAGTACTTGCCTTAGCGCAGTTCCCAGCGCCTAGGTCAACCAAAGCATCGCACTTCCCCACTGCCGCTGATATCTCGTGGATGTAACGCGACATGATGTGCGCCTCGGTGCGAGTCGGATAGTACTCATCGAGCAAGGTAATGGCTTCAAATAACTTGGAGCCGAGTTCATCATAAAAGAACTTCGGGGCAATATGCGCCGGCTTTGCCTGTAAGCCAATGGTGAGTTCTTGTAGGACTGAGGGGTTCATGGTGGGGCTAGCGTGACATCAGGCGTCGTGCGATGTACGACATCGTATCCACCAGAACGACTAAGAGAATGATGGCAATCAATATACTGCTGGTCTCTTGCATCTGAAATAGTCCCATATGAAAAGCAAGCATTTGTCCTAAGCCACCGCCACCCACAACGCCCAATATAGCAGCCGCACGAATATTGTTCTCCCAGCGATAAAGCGTGTACGACATAAGTTGTGGAATGATAGTGGGTAAGGTGGCATATAAAAATACCTGGCTCTCAGAAACACCCTGCACTCGCAGTGCCTGCGCTGCACCCTGCGGTGCGTTCTCAATCGACTCCGAAAATAAACGACCGAGCACTCCCGTGGTGTGAAGTGCTAATGCTAAGGTGCCGGCAAAGGGTCCTAGACCAGCCGATATAAGAATTAGAGCGGCCCACACTAGCTCGGGTATTGAGCGCAGACCGTTTAGGACTAGCCGACACAAAAAGCGCCAATGCGCAGGATCATTAGCATGACTTTTACTAGCTGGGATCGCAAGAAGTAAGCCAAAGAACGCTGCCAAGATGGTACCGACTGCCGACATCGCAAGAGTCTCTAGCGCTGCGATCCAAAGTTTATGTAAAAAGATTGCTCGTAGGTCCGGAGATAGTAGTTCACCTAAAAAACGCCCCATACGCTTAGCGCTATCTACTGAAAATAAGCGCCCTAACTGAAGATCAAGGGTCCAAAAACTAAGGATGGTTAATAGCACTAGGCCTAGTGTGACCCAGCACACTGAGCAGTTCCACCGAAACCATGGGTTTGCTTGAGGGTTCATCATTGCATGACCTTTCTGAGCCATGCACTTAATAGATCTGCTAGGCCAACGAGGAGCATAAAGACGATCAGAATGCTTGC
>DBCI01000084.1:7573-7923 GCA_002292975.1 Polynucleobacter sp. UBA962
CCTGCTCCGACAAACCCAAGCACTGCAGATGCACGAATCGCACACTCCCAGCGATATACGGTGTAACTAGTGAGTTCGGTTGAGTTCTGTGGCAAGACTCCGTAAAAGAATGCCTGCAATCGGCTAGAACCATTACGCATTAAATTAGTCGCCACATGGTGCTCACCGCTCTCTAAGATCTCGGTATAGACCTTACCAAGCATTCCTGAGTACGTTAGACCAATCGCTAAGACCCCCGCTGCTGGCCCAAGGCCTACAACTCTGACAAATACCAAGGCCCAAATTAACTCGGGGACGCTACGCAAGATGATTAAGATCCAGCGGATTACTTGACGCACAGCAAACGGTAG
>DBCI01000057.1:0-198 GCA_002292975.1 Polynucleobacter sp. UBA962
CAGGAAGATCACGCAGAAGTTAGTAAGCTTGATCCATTTGTTCCGCACGAAGAGCCACAAAAGTTCTCTGGGCAAGCAGATGGTACTTTACCTAAGGGGTGGAGTTTTTATCGAGTTGCTCCTTATAAAAAGAACACGGCTTATCGATTACAGCAATATCAAGGCCGGACTGTTCTAAAAGCTGAATCCAATCAGTCT
>DBCI01000057.1:254-5553 GCA_002292975.1 Polynucleobacter sp. UBA962
AAACTGAAGCCACGTCCATCTCAGTACCTATGGCTCAAATGGGAATGGAAGGCGGTATCAGCCCTTGATCAAGCAGACAACCTTAACAAATATGCTGATGACGCCCCCTTGCGCATTATGGTGGCCTTTGATGGCGATCGTTCTAAATTAAGTATTAAAGATCGAATGGTTGCTGAGATGGCACAACTTCTGAGTGGCCAAGAAATGCCCTATGCCACTTTGATGTATCTGTGGTCGCCCAAAGGGCAGTTGGAGCAAATTAAGAACAATCCTCACACCGAGAGAGTCAAACTTATTGCTGTTGACACTGGTAAGGAGAACCTAGGGCAATGGCGCATGCATCAACGTGATCTTACCGCGGATTACATCAAGGCCTATGGCTACGCACCTGGCAACTTAATCGGGATTGCTTTAATGACGGACACAGACAATACGAAATCACAGACTAAGGCGTATTACGGCGATATTGAACTCATATACAGAAAATACCGCTAATTAGTTCATCCAAACAAGATCTTTCTGGAGGGCTTTGGGAAAAATTAGGCCAATCCAGTTATGATAGTTGGCTAACCCCTATATATCGTAAGGCTTATTGAGGAGACAGAAGTGTCGGTCAGTATTGAATTAGTGCAACAAGCACTCAAGGCAGTAAAAGATCCCAACACCCAAATTGACTTTGTCAGCGCTAAGTCAGCACGCAATATCAAAGTGAATGAAGGGGATGTATCGCTGGATATCCTATTGGGCTACCCCGCTAAGAGCCAAATTGATCTCATTCGTAAATTAGTGGTTACCGCAATTCGTGAGTTACCGGGTGTTAAGAATGTCAGCGTTGCGATTACTACTGACATCGTTGCCCATTCAGTGCAGCGTGGTGTCAAACTGTTACCGGGTGTCAAAAATATCATTGCAGTTGCTAGCGGCAAGGGCGGCGTGGGTAAATCAACCACAGCAGTCAATTTGGCATTAGCGTTGGCTGCCGAAGGTGCACAAGTCGGTATTTTGGATGCAGATATTTATGGCCCCAGCCAACCGATGATGCTGGGTATCACAGGTCGCCCAGAATCTTTGGCGGAGAACACCATTGAGCCAATGGAGGGACATGGGATTCAGGCGAGCTCGATTGGATTTTTAATCGAGGCTGATAATCCTATGGTGTGGCGTGGCCCCATGGTTACTTCTGCCTTAGAACAATTACTGCGGCAAACTCGTTGGCGTGATTTAGATTATTTGATTGTGGATATGCCCCCGGGTACTGGCGATATTCAGCTAACCCTGTCGCAAAAAGTACCAGTGACTGGATCTGTGATTGTGACCACCCCGCAAGATATTGCTCTGCTAGATGCCCGTAAGGGTTTGAAGATGTTTGAGAAGGTCGGCATCCCCATCATCGGCATTATTGAAAACATGAGTACCTATGTTTGTCCGAAGTGTAATCATGAAGAGCATATTTTTGGTGAGGGTGGTGGACAAAAGATGTGCCAAGATTATGGTGTTGACTTCCTAGGCGCATTGCCACTGAACTTATCGATTCGGGAGCAAGCGGACTCTGGCAGACCAACGGTTGTAGCTGATCCGGATGGTGCGATTAGCGCCATCTACAAAGGGATTGCCCGGCAAGTAGCGATTCGGGTTGCCAACCTGGCCAAAGATATGAGTAGCAAGTTCCCCAGCATTGTTGTGCAAAAAACTTAGGAATAAGCTCATCATGCGTTTTGCTATCGTTATCCGCAAACAAAAGATTGATAATCCATGGCAGAACTATCGCTGGAAACCTATTGAGGTGATTCCTGACATTGGTCAGTTTGGTAAAAGTCTAGAACTTGCTGGTACCGAGCAAAATCGTAAAGTAGTAGGCCGCTTTCTTGAAAGAGACGATGAAGGCGAGTCTTGGTTGTTTGCGGGCTTTGATTTTCAGTTCTTTGCTGATGAGGCAGAAGGCTACTTTCTTAATACCACCTCACCCGAGCCATGTTGGTTTGTAATGTGGCGTCTCGAGTTGGATTATCAAGATTACTTGGAGCCAAACTCATTAGCATCTGTGATCAACGAAGATGGCGCAGGCATTGCAGTGCCTCATCGCTTGATGTTGAGTTACAACGAGGCTGCTCGCCTCATTGATGGTGGTGAGCAAGTTGATACCGCTCCCTTGCAAGTAGAGATGAAGTCTTACTTAGCGCAATATGTGTCGACAAATTACAAACCGGAACCTAAGAAACGCGCTAAGCCAGCATCATTTAAAGGCGCAAACCGTCCAGCGGAACCCTCATGAGTCAATCAAATTTTTTAAATCGGTGGGCCCGTAAGAAAGCAGGAACTATAGTAGAGCCTGTAAAGGATGAGCCTCTTCAGACCGTTCCCAATCGCGTCGATAAAACTGCCCAGTCAGATTCTCAGTCTGACACGTCTCAGGCCTCACCCCAAAAGTCATCTAATGGTTTAACCGCTCCGCCAGAATTGCCACCACTCACGATGGAAGATGTTGAGAAGATTGATATTAAAGCAGCTGATTTTTCAGCCTTCATGCGAGCCGATGTTGACCCAGCAGTCCAACAGGCTGCCATGAAAAAAATGTTTCGTGATCCCCACTTCAATGTGATGGACGGGCTGGATATTTATATTGATGATTATTCCAAGCCTGATCCAATTCCAATGGAGATGCTCAAACGGATGGCGCAATCGGATATGTTGGGTATTTTTAAGACCACCGATGAGCTCTATCCAGAGTTTAAGGATGCCAAAAAAGATTTGGCTGCAGATGGGGGGAATCCGCAACTCGAGACAGATAGTAAAGAGGCCTTAGCAGAACCCTCTCCCAATGACAATGTGACCGTTAATCCAAACCCTCGTCACGCTTATCGGCGGATGGATATAGAATCAAGCGATTCTGACTCAAATGAAAATCAAAACCAGCAAACTGGAGAGAAACAAATTAAGCCTGATGCCAGTACTTAGTACTGTAATCCTTAGTTTTCTAATTGAATGACAAAAAAATTTGTTTGCGACTGTAATCGAAGCATGCCCTTAGATGCTAAGGAGCTTGGGCTTCCTATTCATACTGCTTTGTGCCGGCAAGAGGTAGGTCAATTTCTCAATGCGCTTAATGAACCCGAGGCCATTGTGGTTGCTTGTACACAGGAGCGGGCCTTGTTCTCTGAGCTGGCGACCCAGGCCGAGAAACCGTTGATGGCCCCCTTAAAGTTTGTCAACATTCGCGAGCTGGCTGGTTGGACGCAAGAGGCAGATAAATCGACCCCCAAAATTAAAGCCTTGCTAGCCCTATCCGATTTATCAGAGCCCGATGCTGTGCCGGTCGTTGAATACAGGAGCGAGGGTCGCGTGCTGGTGATCGGCCCTGGAAAGAGCGCCTTTCAATGGGCAAATAAATTAGGTGACAGCTTGCAGGTTAGCGTTTTATGTACTGAGCCAGGAGTATTGCCCACCGGACGAGATTATCCAAGCTTTACTGGAGAGGTGACTCAGTTAGATGGATATTTGGGTCAGTTCAAAGCAAAATGGGATTTAAAGAACCCGATTGATCCGGAGATGTGTACACGTTGTGGCGCTTGCGTCTCCGTGTGTCCTGAAAATGCAATTGATGCTTCCTTTCAAATCGATTTAGATAAATGCAAGTCTCATCGTGCCTGTGTGAGCGCATGCGCCAGTATTGGTGCAATTAATTTTGAGCGCACTGATCAGGCGCGTGAGGGTGAGTTTGATCTGATCTTAGATCTGCAAGAAATTCCTAGTATTACCGTTAGTCAAAAACCGCAAGGTTACTTTGCGCCTGGCTCTGATCCTTTTGAGCAATCCATGGCTGCCAGTCAATTGATGGGTATGGTTGGGGAGTTTGAGAAACCAAAATACTTTTCGTATAACGAGAAAATTTGTGCGCACGGACGTAATGGGCAGGTCGGTTGTTCCGCTTGTATCGATGTGTGTTCGACCAAAGCGATTACGTCCTCATTCAAAAATGGTCAAGGGAAGGTCGAAGTTAATCCTAATTTATGCATGGGTTGTGGGGCATGCGCGACCGTTTGCCCATCGGGTGCGATGCGTTATAACTACCCCGGTGTTGCTTACCAAGGTAAACAAGTAAAGACCTTGGCGCAAACGTATTTAGGTGCTCTAAAAAGTACTAAAGCCGGCGATGCTGCTCCCAGTTTATTGATACATAGTCAAGAGGCAGGTACTGCTCTCTTAGATCATCTCGGACGTGCTGCACGCCTACACCCTAAAGAAACATCTGGCTTGCCCGCATTTGTTATCCCATTAGCGGTTGAGCACATTGCTTCCACCGGAATTGATTTATGGCTCGGATCTCTGGCGTATGGATTTGGGGAAGTGTTACTTTTACTAAGCGGTGATGAGGACCCTGGCTATCGATTAGCGCTTACTGAACAGGCGGATCTTGCAAACTCAATTTTAGTAGCGATGGGTTACAGCAAACGTATTCAGTGCATCACTGTAAACTCCAGTGAGGATATTGCACCGGTTAGTAAGGTAATGGCTGAATTACGTCAGCGTAAGAGCCACCAATTACTGGCGAGTCCTGCAATTTTTGCGCTTTCTTTGCAAAAGCGTGAGACCCTAGAAACCAGTTTGGAGCACCTTTTGCAATTTGCGCCACAGGCCTTGCCTGCAGAAGGGGTGCCATTACCGGCTCATTCGCCACTGGGCGGTTTGATTGTCAATAAAGATGCTTGCACACTGTGCATGTCCTGCGTGGGCGCTTGCCCCGAGGGCGCATTACTCGACAATCCTGATGAGCCACAGCTGTCCTTTATTGAGAAACAGTGCGTGCAGTGCGGATTGTGTGAGCAAACCTGCCCGGAGAGTGCCATTACCTTGAGCCCACGCTTGCGCTCGATTGAGCACCGTAAAGAAAAAGTAACCCTCAATAAAACCGAACCCTTCCATTGCATTAGTTGCGGCAAAGCCTTTGGCACTCTAAAGATGGTGGAGTTGATGTTAGGGCGCATTGGTTCGCATCAAGCATTTTCTGGGGAGGCACTCGAGCGCCTAAAGATGTGTAGCGATTGCCGTGTGGTTGATATGATGAAAAAAGAGTTGTAAACGAATAAATGACTAAAAACGAAGTAGATCAAAAAACCGAACTGAGTAAAGAAGGCCTTGCTGAGGATCTAGCACGCGCTGATTTATATGGCCTCTTAGCCACTTTGTTTTTTGAGCCACCCAATCAAACTCTGTTGGATCAGATCGTGGCCTCCGGTAAACCAGAGGGCGGTCAAGCAGGTGAGGCTCCCCTCGAGGGCGTTTGGATGAGCTTGGTAGAAGC
>DBCI01000057.1:5663-5984 GCA_002292975.1 Polynucleobacter sp. UBA962
TCTTTTTATATGGCCGGTCATCTCCATGAAAAACCTCTTTTAGAAATTAGACGCTCCCTCCAGCAATTTGGACTGGAGACCTCTGACACAATTAGCGAAACCGAGGATCATGTTGCTGCCTTGTTTGAGGTGATGCGTTATCTGATTGCCGGAGAAGATGTCGAAGTTTCTAACCTTACAAACCAAAGGGTCTTTTTCAATGACCATATACGTCCCTGGTTCGATGATTTGTGCGATGCAATTGACGCAGATCAAGAAATTCATCTGTACAAATCAGTTTCTGCCCTAACACGCGAGTTTTTAGCGGTCGAGGGTCAGAGT
>DBCI01000093.1:0-200 GCA_002292975.1 Polynucleobacter sp. UBA962
GCACAGGCTCTTGTTAATCAACGCTTACGACCACTCATTCGCTCGGTGGAGGTATTCGGATTTCATTTAGCGACCGTTGATTTGCGCCAAAGTTCTGATAAGCATGAGGAGGTAATCCATGAACTTCTCTTGGTAGCAAATATTGAGAATGATTACTCTGCTCTGAATGAATTATCGAAGCAGGCGATCTTGCTGCAATT
>DBCI01000093.1:290-4898 GCA_002292975.1 Polynucleobacter sp. UBA962
AAAGAACTCAGAGAGCGCTTTGGAAGCGATGCCATACGGCACTACATCATTAGTCACACCGAGACCGTCAGCGATCTTCTCGAGGTCATGTTGCTCCAAAAAGAAGTAGGACTCATGCACGGTACTTTAGATACAAAATCAAGGATTGATTTGATCACAGTCCCTTTGTTTGAGACCATTGGCGATCTGCGTAATGCGGCTCCCATCATGTCTGATTTTTATGCCTTACCAGGCATTGCTCATTTGGTAAAACGGTCGGGTGGTGAGCAAGACATTATGCTGGGCTACTCCGATAGCAATAAAGATGGTGGGATCTTTACAAGTAATTGGGAGTTGTATTGTGCCGAGATTGCACTCGTTGATCTATTTGAGCACTTAGCCAATAGCCATAATATCCAACTACGTTTATTTCATGGACGAGGAGGCACGGTGGGTCGTGGTGGCGGACCGAGCTATGAAGCAATTTTGGCACAACCTCCAGGAACAGTGCGTGGCCAAATTCGTTTGACCGAACAGGGGGAGGTGATTGGATCTAAATATTCCAATCCTGCCATTGGACGACAAAACCTCGAAGCGCTCATTGCTGCCACCCTTGAGGCAACACTCTTGCAGCCAACTAAACCAGCAAGCAAGATATTTTTAGAGACCGCCGCTCAAATCTCGCAAGCGAGTATGGATGCATACCGATCTCTGATCTATGAGACCGATGGCTTTGCAGAGTTTTTCTTTCAAGCAACCCCCATTCGAGAAATCGCAGGACTTAATATTGGTTCGCGACCAGCATCACGTAAGGCCAGTCAGCGGATCGAGGATCTGCGAGCTATTCCGTGGGGCTTTAGTTGGGGACAATGCCGCTTAACGCTTCCAGGTTGGTTTGGTTTTGGATCTGCAGTTGATTCTCTATTGCATCAATCCAGTCCCGCTAAGCAAAAAGCTGCCTTAGCCCTGTTACAAAAGATGTATCGCCAGTGGCCATTCTTTCGCACCTTGTTATCAAATATGGACATGGCTTTATCGAAGGCAGATCTTGATTTAGCAGCGCTCTACAGTGAGCTGGTTGAGGATGTGCGCTTGCGCAAGAAGATTTTTACTGCGCTTTGCGCTGAATGGGATAAGACGGTGCATGCACTCACTCGTATTACTGGCGAGAAGCAGCGCTTAGCGAATAATCCTATCTTGGCCCGCTCGATTCGTCATCGCTTTCCCTATATCGATCCCTTGCACCATATTCAGGTAGAGCTGGTACGACGCTATCGCGCCGGCCATACGGACGAAAGGGTCCAGCGCGGTATTCATTTATCGATTAATGGGATTGCTTCTGGACTGCGCAATACGGGATAAGCTCCAAACTAGTAAAATGGTGAATTAACTCTTTTTATCTTGCTCAATAAGGAATTTGCATGCCAGGCTTGCTCCCCAATGTAGACCCTGATGGTTTACTGGAATTCTCGGTGGTTTATACCGACCGCTCCCTTAACCACATGTCTACTGAGTTTAAGAAGGTAATTACTGATATCTCAGCAATCTTGAAGGATGTCTATCAGGCGCATTCCACAGTGGTTATCCCTGGTAGTGGTACCTATGGCATGGAAGCGGTAGCTCGTCAGTTTGCCCCTGGTAAAAAATGCTTAATTATTCGGAATGGTTGGTTTAGTTATCGCTGGACCCAAATTTTTGATCTTGAGAAATTTACGAAAGACATTCACATTATTAAAGGGCGGCAGCAAGAAGTTAGTGCCCAAGGACCCTATGCACCTCCCCCCATTGAAGAGGTGGTTGCCTATATTAAGAAGGAGAAGCCTGAGGTTGTGTTTGCTCCGCACGTAGAGACCTCCGCCGGAATCATTCTCCCCCCTGAGTATTTGCGTGCGATTGGCGATGCAGTTGAGTCTGTAGATGGCTTATTTGTACTTGACTGTATTGCATCGGGTGCAATGTGGGTGGATATGAAGGCGAGCAAGGTCGATGTTCTGATTAGTGCTCCACAAAAGGGTTGGAGTAGCTCCCCTTGCTGTGCCTTGATTGGTATGAGTGAGCGTGCCCGTGAGAAGATTGACAATACCCAAAGCAATAGCTTCTCGATTGATCTCAAGAAGTGGCTTCAGATTATGGAGACCTATGAGAAGGGCGCGCATGTGTATCACACCACTATGCCAACCGACGCATTAAAGATCCTACGCAATGCCATGAAAGAGACCCAATCCCATGGCTTTGACTATTTAATGCAACAGCAGATTCTGTTAGGTTCCAAAGTAAGGGCATTGATGGTTGCAAAGGGATTCCCAAGTGTGGCTGCTGCCGGTTATCAGGCTCCCTGTGTGGTTGTGAGCTACACCACCGACCCTGATATGCAATCTGGTAAAAAGTTTATCGATATTGGCATACAAACGGCTGCGGGTGTGCCACTGCAGGTGGGTGAAAGCGCTGAGTTCCGCACATTCCGTCTCGGACTCTTTGGTCTAGAGAAGCTCTTGCATATTGAGAGAGCAATTAATCACCTTGAGACCGCCATGAATAAAATTACTACAAAGTAAATAAAATTGCTCTTAATAAACTTTTTACTAAATAAAGCCTTATGTTAAAACTTGATCAACATCCCTCTGGTAGACATTTCTTACACATCCCTGGGCCTAGCCCCGTTCCGGCTCGCGTCTTGCGGGCCATAAGTTATCAAACCATTGATCATCGTGGCCCTGAGTTCGGAGAGCTTGGTCTCAAATTGTTATCGGGCATGCAAACTATTTTTAAGACCAAGCACCCGGTCATTATTTATCCTAGCTCCGGAACCGGCGCATGGGAAGGTGCTTTAGTGAACACCTTATCGGCTGGTGATTTGGTCTTGATGTATGAGACCGGGCACTTTGCTTCTTTATGGAATAAATTAGCAAATCGTTTGGGGATTAAGACCGAGTTCATTGGTATGCCCGGAGCAGAGGGTTGGCGCCATGGAGTAGATGCTGCCAAGATTGAAGAGCGTCTCAAAGCGGATGCTAATCATCAAATTAAAGCGGTCTGTGTGGTGCATAACGAGACCTCGACCGGGGTGACCTCTAATATTGCTGCAGTTCGCAAAGCCATTGATGCAGCAAAACATCCCGCTTTGTTGATGGTCGACACGATCTCAGGATTGGCGTCGGCTGATTATCGCCACGATGAGTGGGGTGTTGACGTCACTGTTAGCGGTTCCCAAAAAGGATTAATGTTGCCACCGGGTATTGGCTTTAATGCAATTTCACCAAAAGCGATTGAAGCAAGCAAGACAGCGACATTACCAAGAGCATATTGGGCTTGGGATGAGATCCTCGAGTCTAATAAGACCGGCTATTGGCCATCAACCCCAGCAACTAACTTACTGTATGGTTTGCATGAAGCGCTTGATATGATTTTGGCAGAAGGTTTGGATAATGTATTTGTGCGTCATCAGCATTTAGCGAAAGCATGTCGCGCTGCTGTTGAGGCATGGGGTTTAGAAGTGCAGTGCAAAGATCCTGCAGTGTATTCTCCGGTGCTCACTGGGGTAAGAACCCCGCAAGGTGTTGATGCAGATGCTCTGCGTAAGTTGATATTTGAGCGCTATAACTTATCTCTTGGTACCGGTCTTGGTAAGGCAAAAGGACAGTTATTCCGGATTGGTCATTTGGGAGATTGCAATGAGCTGTCGCTACTGGCAGCCATTAGCGGCTGTGAGATGGGTATGAATCGCTTTGGTATAAAGCTTAAAGGTAGTGGCATATTAGCTGCGCAAGAAGTTTTACAGTAATTGGTTATTTAATTCCGCTCTATATTAATTTGTAATGGAGCACATGAGTAAAGTTGATCAAATCGATCTTGATGCGGATTTAGGGCCAAGTAAGTCCGAGCTCAAGCGCCAAATGAGCGAGCGTCAAAAGTTGGCTGAGACCCTAGCCGGGTTTAGCCCAGAGTCACTAAAAACAGTTCCAATGGAAGACGGTTTGCGCAGTGCGCTATTAGAGACCGCCAAGATTAAAACCTTTGGAGGAATACGTCGGCATAAACAGTACTTAGGAAAGCTCATGCGTTTGCTAAGCGAGGATGAGATTGCGGCCATCCGCAAGCAAATCGATGTGATTGAAGGACCTGGGAGGGTAGAAACCGCTCATTTGCACCGCTTAGAGCGTCTGCGAGAACGCTTACTTAGTAATGATGAAGTACTTACCGAATTGATTGCTCAGCATCCAAGCCTGGATGTGCAAAATCTCAGAACCTTAATCCGCAATGCACGCAAAGAGAAAGAATCGAATAAGCCACCAAAGGCATATCGAGAGATATTCCAAGTATTGCGTGAACTAGATTCATGAACTCTAAATCATCGCGCGGTGAGCTCTATGTATTGGTGCAAGCCATTTTATTGATTGCTTTGTTCTTTGGGCCTAAAGATGTATTCGGCTTACCCGACAAGCTCAATCAAACCTTATGGTGGATTGGCCAAATTCTTTTCTATTCGGGTATTGTCATTGCTATTTGGGCGGCAATCTTACTCGGGCCTAATTTAACACCGCTCCCTAAACCCAAGCCGAGTGGTCAATTGATTCAGACAGGGCTTTACAAACTTGTGCGCCATCCAATTTATTTTGGAGTGATCTTAGT
>DBCI01000045.1:0-650 GCA_002292975.1 Polynucleobacter sp. UBA962
GTGCAGAATAAGATTCATCCGGGTGAGGCTGCTGATAAGAACCTCTACGATTTGCCTCCTGAAGAGGATGCAAAGATCCCAACCGTATGCCATAGCTTGGATCAAGCTTTGGAGTGCTTGGATAAGGATCGTGAGTTCTTAACCCGCGGTGGCGTATTTACAAATTCGATGTTAGATGCCTATATTGATCTGAAGATGGAAGAAGTGACCAGATTCAGAATGACCACGCACCCAATCGAGTTTGATATGTACTACTCACTGTAATTTCTTAATTAGGTTGCGCGCTCCATGTTGCGTAATCCATTAAGTCGAGGGGCTGCTGCTGTTGCGACATCAGCCGCCCCTTTTGTTTCTGGCATGCTCGACCAGATGCCCAATTCAGTATTGGTATTTGTTGGGGCCACTAAAGATCTCGCCTATGCCAATGCAGCAGCAGAAGCGTCCTTAGATCTTTCTCGTAAAAGTCTGCAAGGCCACACCTTGTATGACCTATTTGGTGAGAACCAAGCTCTCAATCATATGATTGATGAGGTATATACCGGTCGAGCCGCTGCACAGCGTCAAGAGCTTGTTCTATATTCAGTTCCCGGAAAAATTTATCGTGAGCCATTAGCAGTGCATGTCGTCATTGCCATGCTCGAGGACCCCAC
>DBCI01000045.1:763-4493 GCA_002292975.1 Polynucleobacter sp. UBA962
TAGCCCATGAGATCAAGAACCCTCTGGGGGGGATTCGGGGGGCAGCACAACTGCTTGAGTTTGAGTTGCCTGAGAAAGGACTGCGGGAGTACACCCAGGTGATTATTAAAGAATCAGATCGCTTACAAACCCTGGTTGATCGGCTCTTGGCACCGCATCGCAAAGCCCACGCCATGGATCCACTAAATATTCATGAGGTCTTAGAACGAATTCGGAGCTTGGTCTTGGCTGAGTTTCCACAAGGACTCAAGATCATACGGAACTATGACACCAGCCTGCCGGATATTTTGGGGGATCAAGAACAATTAATTCAGGCAGTACTCAATATTGTGCATAACGCCGCCCAAGCCTTGGGTGATGAGATTCGCAGGGGCACGGCGCAGATTGAACTGCGCACGCGAGTGGCACGCTCGGTCACGATTGCGAAGCAACGACACAAGTTGGCATTAGATTTGCATGTGATTGATAACGGACCGGGTATTCCGGATGAGATTCGTGAGCGCATATTTTTTCCATTGGTGTCTGGTCGAGAGGGCGGCAGTGGCTTGGGACTAACCCTGGCACAGACCTTTGTGCAGCAACACCAGGGATTTATCGCTTGCGAGAGTCGTCCTAGTTATACGGATTTTCATATACAGATTCCTTATCGGAAGCAGGAGATGGCGCAATGATGAAACCAATATGGATTGTCGATGACGATCAATCAATTCGGTGGGTGCTTGAGAAGGCGCTGAGTCGTGAGAAGATCCCGCACCGCAGTTTTAGTAATCCCAATGATGTGCTTAATGCCCTCGAGAAAGAGTCGCCTGAGGTCTTGATCTCGGATATTCGGATGCCTCGTGGTAATGGTCTTGATCTCCTGCAACACGTGAAGGCTAGCCATCCTAACTTGCCAGTGATCATCATGACTGCCTATTCTGATCTAGAGTCGGCGGTGTCGTCCTTTCAGGGCGGTGCCTTTGAGTACCTGACCAAACCCTTTGACATTGATAAAGCAGTGGAGTTAATTCATCGGGCTGTTGGAGAAGGCAAGCGCACCCAGACCCCCGCTAAAGAATCTGCTGCTTGGTTACAAGAAGCCCCTGAGATTATTGGGCAGGCACCTGCGATGCAAGAGGTATTTCGGGCAATTGGCCGACTTTCACAATCGCAAGTAACGGTTCTGATTACGGGTGAGTCTGGAACAGGTAAAGAGTTAGTAGCGCACGCTCTGCATAAGCATAGTCCCCGCGCGAAGGGTCCATTCATTGCCCTAAACACTGCAGCCATCCCTAAAGATCTATTGGAGTCCGAGCTCTTTGGCCATGAGCGTGGCGCCTTTACTGGGGCGCAAGCGCTACGTCGTGGACGCTTTGAGCAGGCAGAAGGGGGTACATTATTCTTAGACGAGATCGGCGATATGCCGTTTGATCTGCAAACACGTCTCTTAAGAGTGCTATCCGATGGGCATTACTATCGCGTAGGAGGTCATGATCCAATTCGATCTAATGTGCGTATCATCGCAGCCACGCATCAAAATCTAGAGGCTCGTGTTGCCCAAGGTCTCTTTAGAGAAGATCTGCTCCATCGCTTGAATGTGATTCGGATTCGCTTGCCTGCCTTACGGGAACGTGCCGATGATATTCCGGCTTTAGCACGACACTTTATGGCGTCGAGTGCCAAGTCATTGGGTGTCGAGGCAAAGCGCTTATCCGATGAAGCATTAAAAGTTATTAGTCAAATGAGCTTCCCTGGTAATGTGCGTCAGCTCGAGAACTTATGCCATTGGATGACCGTGATGTCGCCTTCTACAGTGGTTGGAGTTAATGATCTCCCAGAAGATCTATTGTTATCAGCTAATACGCCCGTTACCAGTGCCAATGCCGCTCCAAGTGCTGCAACTATTCCAATCGTTGAGGGTGTTAGCCCATCGCGAACTGGAACCGAGTGGGAAGGAAACCTTAATCGGTTAGCGGTGAAGATGTTGCAAGATAATGATCAAGAAGTTTTTGACTCCCTCTTAGCGCGCTTTGAGAAGTCGGTCTTAATGGCTGCATTGGAAGTAACCCGTGGTCGCAAGGTAGAAGCAGCTACCCGCCTGGGTATTGGTCGCAATACCATTACCCGTAAGTTACAAGAGCTCCAAATCGACGTATAAGTATCCTGACCGGGTATGGCAATTACAATCTTGTCATGCCCGCTCAAAAATCAATTCGCATAGCAGCCTGGAATGTTAATTCCATCAAGGTACGCCTACCGCACGTTATTCAGTGGCTAGAGAGTCAGGCAAAAGCACAAAACCCAATCGATGCGCTGTGCTTGCAAGAGCTTAAGCTGACGGATGATAAGTACCCCCATCGTGAGCTTGAGGCGGCAGGGTACATCAGCATTAGTAATGGTCAAAAAACCTATAACGGGGTATCCATCATTTTGCGTAAGAGCGCCTTGACCTCCTTAGCATGTGACCCAGAAACCGCATTCTTACAAGTCAATAAGAACATCCCTAACTTTGCCGATGAGCAACAACGCATCCTTGCTGCTACCGTTTGTTTTAAAGAGATGCCACCGATGCGCTTAATCTCGGCTTATTTCCCAAACGGTCAAGATCCGGCTAGTGATAAGTTTGTATACAAACTACGATGGTTAGACGCCCTGCATCAATGGCTTAAGCAAGAGCTAGAGACGCAACCACGCTTAGCACTCTTGGGCGACTTCAATATCGCCCCCGAAGATCAGGATGTGCATGACCCCAAGGCCTGGGAAGGGCAAAATCTAGTATCACCCCAAGAGCGAGAGCAATTTCAGAAGCTCCTGAAACTGGGTCTCTACGATTCCTTCCGACTCTTTGAACAAGCACCCAAGACCTATAGCTGGTGGGACTATCGCATGATGGCATTCCGACGTAATGCGGGAGTTCGCATTGACCATGTATTACTCAGCAAAGAACTCAAAGAGAGGTGTATAGCCAGCACTATCGATAAGACCCCCCGAGGCTGGGAGCAACCATCGGATCATGCGCCGGTAATTGCGCAAATTACGGTGTGAGGACTTTAGTAATGCGATTCTTGCTCCTCTTAGCGCTCTTGATTGTGAGTCTGCATGCAAAGGCAAGTTGTACAGATCAACTTATTGACAATGTGCGCTATTCAGATGAATTTACAGTGCCATACATCCTAACGAGCCAACATCAATCGCCCCGATACGTCTTAATTCTCATGCCTGGAGGTGCTGGTACTCTCAATCCGCACATCAATAATGAGGGTAAATTGCAATTTGGCTTTGCTGGAAATTTCCTGATTCGTTCCAGAAATCAGTTTTGTGACTCTCAATTTACAACCGCTTCAACTAATTCCACTGAAAGCCCAGAGAGGATGGGTGCTTTAGTCAATGATTTACAAACGCGCTTCCCAAATGCCAAGATCTGTATGGTCGGCACTAGTCGGAGTACCTATTCAACCATGGGCTTGGCAGAAAAGTTTGACGGTAAGATCGATTGCATCATTCATACAGCATCGATGAATCAAATCGCTCGATTTGATACGCGCAAATTCAAGAGCAGACATTTAATGGTCCATCATAAAAATGATCCATGCCATCTAACTACGTACGCCAGTACCCAATCAAACCACGAGCGCTATAAAACACCATTGATTACCATGGAAGGCGGTAGCTCAACAGGTGACGCATGCCAGGCGTTTTCGTTTCATGGCTTTTATGGCATTGAGCAACAAACCATTGATCAAATAAAGGC
>DBCI01000122.1 GCA_002292975.1 Polynucleobacter sp. UBA962
GGAATACGATTTTGTGAAGTCACTGGACTGTATTTAATATCCAATGTTTTGATATTAAGCTGCTTCTGAATGTCACGGAGTACGGTATTGCAAATCTCTACATGGAAGCCGGCAAACTTACTGTCACCCAATGTGTAAGAAAGCGCGCCTGAAGATTCGCGAACACCCATAGTAACCGCTCCGCTAGACCTAATCTTGTCTAGAGTGCTCTGTTGTGCAAATACGGCGGGAGCAGAAAACAAACCGATGATTGATATAGCCAACGGCATTAATAATGTTTTTTTCATAAAAATCCTTTAACGACTAATTAATAAAAACAGCGAGGTATATTTGTAGCAGAAAAACTCTACCAATAACCCTAAAATTCTATTAATTAGGGTTAATACTTACGCGGATTGCCCTAATTAAATCGCTTTAATGTAAGGTTCTGGGCATGACCAAGGCAAACTCAGGAATATTGGCCTGAAAGAACTGTGCGTCCTCGGTGACACAAAAATACTCACCCCGCATAGTGCCGGCTGGGGTTGGTAAAGTTGCCCAACTGGTGTATTCAAAATGCTCTCCGGAGCGCAATAAAGGTTGCTGCCCCACAACGCCCAAACCTTTGACCTCCTGGACCTCCCCTTCACCATCCGTGATAAACCAATGTCGTGCAATCAACTGCACACCGGCAGCTCCTGTATTGCGGATAGTCACGGTGTATGCAAAGGCAAATTGCTGATTTTCTGGATCAGATTGCTCCGATAGATATTGCGGGCGAACAGTCACGGTAATTTCGGGTGGATTCATGATCAGCATTCTGCTCTATCCATTCCCCGTCCGCAAGCTAGAATCTAGGTATGACAAGCCAAAAAGTCTCGAAATAACCTCCGTATGCGCCTCAATAACCCCATTATTGCCCCCTCTATCCTCTCTGCCGACTTTGCCAAACTGGGCGATGAGGTAAAGGTCGTTCTCGAATCTGGAGCCGATTGGATCCACTTTGATGTGATGGATAACCACTATGTGCCCAATCTAACCATTGGGCCATTGGTTTGTGAGGCGATTCGTCCGCATGCAATAAAAAATGGTAAGCCTGCCATGATCGACGTGCATCTCATGATTGAGCCGGTTGACCGCATCGTTCCGGACTTTGCCAAAGCAGGCGCTAATTTAATCAGCTTTCACCCAGAGGCCAGTACTCATGTCCATCGCACACTCAGTCTAATCAAAGATAATGGCTGTCAAGCAGGCCTCGTTTTAAATCCTGCTTCGCCAATTCAATTTTTGGATCATGCGCTAGATCAAATTGATTTGGTTCTACTAATGTCCGTTAACCCTGGCTTTGGCGGTCAATCCTTTATCCCTAGCACCCTCACTAAAATTACGCAGGTCCGCAAAATGCTGGATCAATATCGTGAAGCAAGTGGCAGAAGTATTCGGTTGGAGGTAGATGGCGGTATCAAAATTGACAATATTGGAGCGATTGCTAAGGCGGGAGCCGATACCTTTGTTGCTGGCTCTGCGATTTTTGGTAAGCCCAATTATCGCGATGTCATTGAAGCAATGCGCAAAGAAATCGCATCATCGCTATAAGAACAAATCAAATTTGTAATGAATGCTCCTGAATTAAAACAGTTTGCTGCACAAGGCTTTAATCGAGTGGCCCTATTCGCAGAGTCTTTGGTTGGTCAAGAAACGCCCTTATCACTTTATCTAAAACTCACCCAAGGCTCTGGGCAAAAAAATACCTACTTACTTGAATCCGTTTATGGAGGCGAACGTTTTGGTCGTTACTCGATTATTGGCTTACCAGCACGCACTCTATTAAGGAGTGTGGGCACTCCTGAATTACCAATCAATGAAGTAGTACTCGAGGGCAGGATCATTGAATCCAATCAAGATAATCCACTTGATTTTATTGATGCCTATTTCAAACGTTTCAAAGTTGCCCCCCAAACAAACCTGCCGCGTTTTTGTGGCGGGCTTGCAGGTTACTTCGGCTACGATACCGTTCGTTATATTGAGAAACGCCTCGCCAAACATTCTCTTCCTGATGAAATCGGCGTACCAGACATTCAATTGATGCTCACCGAAGAATTAGCTGTTGTCGATAACGTTGCTGGGAAAATTTATTTCATCGTGTATGTTGATCCCACTGATGAGAATGCGTATGAATCTGGTATAGCCCGCTTGGCTGAATTACAAGCGCAGCTAAAGAATGTAGTCGATACTGAAAAAGAGTTTCCCAAAACCCTCAATAAAGAAAATGGTATCGAATTAATTCGGAAGTTTAAAGCGACTGACTTTGAAAATGCGGTTCGCAAAACTAAAGAATATATTTTGGCTGGCGATTGTATGCAAGTGGTTATTGGTCAGCGGATTAGTCGCCCTTATGCGCAATCTCCGCTTCAACTCTATAAAGCGCTACGTTCCTTAAATCCATCGCCGTACATGTATTTTTATGACTTTGGCAATCTACAAATTGTGGGTTCATCACCCGAAATCTTGGTGCGTCAAGAGAAGCGTGAAGAGCGAAAGATTGTGACCATCCGCCCTCTCGCAGGTACCCGCCGACGTGGCTCTACTCCAGAAGAGGATGCGCAATTAGCAAAAGAGCTTTTGGCCGATCCAAAAGAAATTGCCGAACATGTCATGCTTATTGACTTGGCCCGCAATGATGTAGGTCGCATTGCCAAAACGGGCACGGTCAAAGTGACCGACTCGATGGTGATTGAAAAGTACTCGCATGTGCAACATATCGTCAGCTCTGTAGAGGGTGAACTCAAGGACAATATGAGCAATATGGATGTCTTACGCGCAACCTTCCCGGCTGGGACACTATCCGGTGCGCCCAAAATTCGGGCGATGGAAATTATTGATGAAATGGAAATCACCAAACGTGGCATTTATGGCGGAGCTGCGGGATATCTCTCCTTTTCAGGCGATATGGATGTGGCTATTGTGATTCGTACTGGAGTTATTAAGGACGGTATGCTGCACTCGCAAGCGGGTGCTGGTGTAGTGGCAGACTCCGACCCCACATCAGAATGGAAAGAAACAGAAGCAAAGGCACGTGCAGTTTTAGCAGCGGCAGATCTGGCAGAAGCCTCGAGAGGCGGATAAACATGCTTTTAATGATTGATAACTACGATTCGTTCACATTCAACTTAGTTCAATACTTTGCTGAACTCGGCGAAGAGGTGAAAGTTGTTCGCAACGATGAGATCGGTGTGCGTGATATTGCCGCCATTAAGCCAGACCGTATTTGTATTTCGCCAGGGCCTTGCAGTCCGACAGAGGCAGGGATCTCAGTTGCCACAATCCAACAATATGCTGGGAAGATTCCGATCCTTGGTGTCTGCTTAGGTCACCAAGCAATTGGTGAGGCATTTGGCGGGAAAGTGATTCGGGCAAAGAAAGTAATGCATGGTAAAACCGATG
>DBCI01000065.1:0-3631 GCA_002292975.1 Polynucleobacter sp. UBA962
GCCATATTTGTCAAAGATTTAAAATGAATTATTTTAAAGTAAATACTCTTAGGTCTCATGCGAAAATAGTGGATTCGTTAAATGGAGAAAAGCGCAATGTATAAGCACATCAAAGTCCCTGCTGGTGAAAAAATTACCGTGAATGCTGATTTTTCAATCAATGTTCCGAATAACCCCATCATCCCTTTTATCGAGGGCGATGGCACTGGATTGGATATCACCCCCGTCATGATCAAGGTGGTCGATGCTGCAGTACAGAAGGCCTATGGTGGTAAACGTAAGATTGCTTGGATGGAGGTCTTTGCTGGTGAAAAATCGACTAAGGTCTATGGCCCAGACGTGTGGATGCCAGACGAGACCTTGGAAGTGGTTAAGGAGTATGTGGTTTCGATTAAAGGACCATTAACTACTCCAGTGGGCGGGGGGATTCGATCCTTAAACGTGGCCTTACGCCAGTCATTGGATTTGTATGTGTGCTTGCGCCCAGTACGTTATTTCAAGGGCGTACCTTCGCCAGTGCGCGAGCCTGAGAAAACCGATATGGTTATTTTCCGTGAGAACTCCGAAGATATTTATGCGGGTATTGAGTGGGAGGCCGGTACGGATGGCGCCAAGAAGATTGTGGATTTCTTGGTCAAGGAAATGGGCGTGAAGAAGATTCGTTTTCCGGAAACTTCGAGCATTGGTATCAAACCAGTATCGCGAGAGGGTACCCAACGCTTAGTGCGTAAAGCATTCCAATACGCCATTGATAATGACAAGCCCTCAGTGACCTTGGTGCATAAGGGCAATATTATGAAATTTACGGAGGGTGGATTCCGTGACTGGGGCTATGAGCTGGCCATGAAAGAATTTGGCGCTCAGTTAGTTGATGGCGGTCCATGGTGCAAATTCAAGAATCCTAAAACAGGTAAGGACATCATTGTGAAGGATGTGATTGCCGATGCGTTCTTACAACAGATCTTATTGCGTCCGAATGAATACAGTGTGATCGCAACCCTGAACCTCAATGGCGATTACATCTCAGATGCTTTAGCGGCTCAAGTAGGTGGTATTGGCATTGCGCCCGGCGCCAATATGTCCGATAGCATCGCCATGTTTGAGGCGACCCATGGTACTGCTCCAAAGTATGCTGGAAAAGATTATGTCAATCCAGGTTCGGAGATCCTCTCCGCAGAAATGATGTTGCGGCATCTTGGCTGGTTCGAAGCGGCTGATTTGATTATTTCTTCGATGGAGAAAGCCATTTTGTCGAAGAAAGTAACATATGACTTTGCCCGTTTATTACCAGGCTCAACCCAGGTGTCGTGTTCTGGTTTTGGTCAGGTCATGATTGACCACATGTAAGCTAGCGTTGATACAAAAGAAAAACCCCAGGTTTTATCCTGGGGTTTTTGTTTGGGATCAGGAAGTGATCAGCCAGCTTGAATATTTGTTGCTTGCTTACCCTTTGGACCTTGGGTAATGTCAAACGTTACCTTTTGGCCTTCTTTGAGGGTTTTAAAACCGCTCATCGTGATTGCACTGAAATGTGCAAACAACTCTTCTTCACCATCATCAGGTTTAATAAACCCGAAACCTTTTGCATCATTAAACCACTTAACAACTCCGGTCGCCATGCGAACTCCATTACAAAAATCTTTAAAAACAACCGTGAAGCGAGGAAATACCATTTGATTGGTCTAACACCACAACACGCCTAATGCAGGTAAATCTCATACGAGAAAGACTCCACAGGACTGATTGTTTGCCCTTTTTAAAGGGGTGTCAAGGAAATATGTCCGAATAACACTAGGAAAAACCCTTTTTTTCATAAAAAATGCCCCAATACTATAAAAATACCTTGTTTTTCAGAGGTTTTAGTAAAGTAAAAACCAATTTCGGCTGAATTTTTCCTGTGTGGTTAGAATGTTTCTAATGAGCGAAAATCCAAAAATACCTTCCAAAGGAAACCCAGTTACCCCGTATAAAGAGGATACGGTTTTGCTGGAACGGCAGGCCGAGAAGGTCAAGGTGCCAGCTATGTACAAGGTCATGTTATTAAACGATGACTACACACCCATGGAGTTTGTGGTGATGGTTATTCAAGAATATTTCAATAAAGACCAAGAGACGGCAACCCGAATCATGTTGCAAGTCCATCTTGCTGGCAAAGGTGTATGCGGTATCTTTACCCGCGATGTAGCTTCCACTAAAGTACATCAAGTAACAGAACGTTCCCGTGAAGCGGGTCACCCTTTGCAGTGCACTATGGAGGAAGCATGATTGCTCAAGAACTAGAAGTAAGTTTGCATATGGCTTTTGTGGATGCCCGTGCGGCCCGCCACGAGTTCATTACCGTTGAGCATCTTCTATCGGCTTTGCTTGATAACGCCTCCTCCGTTGAGGTTTTGAAGGCCTGCGCCGTCAATATTGCGGAGTTACGCTCGCAGCTGAAGAACTTTATTAACGACAACACCCCGGTGGTTCCAGGAACTGAAGAAGTTGACACACAACCGACTTTAGGTTTTCAGCGGGTGATACAGCGTGCCATTATGCATGTCCAGTCAACCTCCAATGGTAAAAAAGAGGTCACTGGCGCCAATGTGTTGGTAGCTATCTTTGGTGAGAAAGATTCGCATGCGGTGTATTTCTTGCAACAGCAGGGAGTCACGCGCTTAGATGTGGTTAATTTTATTAGCCACGGCGTTCGCAAAGACAATACAGAGCCTGCTAAAGCGGCAGAAGCAAGTCCTGATACCGAAGAAGCAGCCAGCGGTGGCAAAGAGAGCCCGCTAGATCAATTTACACAAAATTTGAATGCGCTAGCCCGTCAAGGCAAGATTGATCCTCTAATCGGCCGTGATAGCGAAGTAGAGCGCGTCATCCAAGTGTTATGCCGCCGCCGTAAAAATAATCCACTCTTGGTGGGTGAGGCGGGTGTGGGTAAAACTGCCATTGCTGAAGGCCTTGCTTGGAGAATCACGAAGGGTGAAGTGCCTGATATTTTGGCGAACGCCACGGTTTATTCCCTAGACATGGGTGCCTTACTAGCCGGTACCAAGTACCGTGGTGATTTTGAGCAACGCCTTAAGAGTGTCCTGAAATCATTAAAAGATAATGTCCATGGGGTTCTCTTCATCGATGAGATCCATACATTGATTGGGGCGGGCGCAGCCTCTGGTGGTACCCTCGATGCCAGTAACCTATTAAAGCCTGCCTTATCAAGTGGTACCTTAAAGTGCATTGGCGCAACTACCTTTACCGAGTACCGGGGTATTTTTGAGAAAGACGCGGCTTTATCACGGCGTTTCCAGAAGGTGGATGTGGTTGAGCCTACCGTCGATCAAACGGTGCAAATCTTGCGTGGTTTAAAGTCGCGCTTTGAAGAACATCATGGCGTCAAGTACGCAAGCGCTGCCTTGGTCGCCGCTGCCGAATTGTCCTCACGCTATATCAATGATCGACATTTGCCCGACAAAGCGATTGATGTGATTGATGAAGCAGGCGCTGCTCAACGCATCTTGCCGAAGTCAAAGCAAAAGAAAACCATAAGTCGCCAAGAAATTGAGGAAATTGTTGCCAAAATTGCGCGCATCCCACCGCAATCGGTTTCTGTGGACGATCGCAGTAAATTACAGACCCTAGATCG
>DBCI01000065.1:3703-4104 GCA_002292975.1 Polynucleobacter sp. UBA962
ATTAAGATGACTCGGGCTGGTTTAGGTAAGGTAGATCGCCCGATCGGCTCATTCTTGTTCTCTGGACCTACAGGGGTTGGTAAGACTGAGGTTGCGAAACAGTTGGCATTCATTATGGGCATTGAGCTGTTACGCTTCGATATGTCGGAGTACATGGAGCGTCATGCGGTCAGTCGCTTGATCGGGGCGCCCCCAGGTTATGTGGGCTTTGACCAAGGCGGTCTTTTAACCGAGGCAGTTTCCAAGAAGCCTCATTGCGTCTTATTGCTTGATGAGATTGAGAAAGCTCACCCTGATATTTTTAATATCCTATTGCAGGTAATGGATCATGGCACCCTAACGGATAACAACGGGCGAAAAACGGATTTTCGGAATGTCATCATCATTATGACCACCAATGC
>DBCI01000065.1:4190-8245 GCA_002292975.1 Polynucleobacter sp. UBA962
ATCAAGAAGTTCTTTACTCCAGAGTTCCGCAACCGTTTAGATGCCATCGTCTCCTTTAAGGCGCTCGATGAGTCCATCATTATGCGGGTGGTGGATAAGTTCTTGATGCAGCTTGAGGAGCAGTTGCATGAGAAGAAGGTCGATGCGGTCTTTAGCCCAGCATTGCGGGCTTATTTAGCGAAGCACGGCTTTGATCCATTAATGGGCGCACGACCCATGCAGCGGATTATTCAAGATACAGTGCGTAAGGCATTGGCGGATGAGCTGCTATTTGGAAAGCTGGCTCATGGTGGATCGGTTCTTGTTGATATCGATGATGAAGGTAAGGTTAAGCTGGATATTCAGTCATCCAACAGCCCACCAAGCAGAGCAAATAAAGCCAGCGCTGAACCGGTAGAAGAGATTTAATGAAGACTGGATGCGGATTTATCCGCGTCCAGTACTTCCAAATCCGCCACTGCCGCGGGTGCTGCTGACAAACTCTGGGACGATCTTGAGCTCCACTTGTTGAACGGGAACAATCACTAATTGCGCCAAGCGCTCCATTGGTTCCAGTTTAAATGGCGTTGCACTTCGGTTCCAGGCGCTAACCATTAATGGACCTTGATAATCAGAGTCGATTAAGCCCACCAAATTACCCAAGACAATTCCGTGTTTGTGACCCAGTCCTGAGCGTGGCAAGATCATGGCCGCATAACGTGGGTCTTCAATATAAATCGCAAGACCCGTTGGAATCAACTCTGTTTTACCAGGGGCCAACTCAAGAGCTTGATCAATGCAGGCGCGTAGATCTAATCCCGCACTTCCAGGGGTTCCGTAACCGGGCATTTGCGAGCGCATCCGCTCATCGAGTATTTTGACTTGAAGTACTTGCACTAAGATCCTTTACGAGATTCGAGTTGCCACAATCGTAATGAGACGGCGGGCAAGATCGAGCTTACTCGCGCGCCCTAAGTTCTTGCTACCTTTTTCATCGACAATTAGGATCTCATTGGTATCTAGGCCGAAGGTTGTAGGGCCAATATTGCCCACAATCATCGGGACACCTTTGCGAACCCTTTTCTCCTTACAGTGCTTACCAAGGCGATCGGTCTCTGCTGCAAAGCCAACACAATAGGGCTTGGATTGAGGTTTTGCAATCTTCGCCATCTCTAACAGAATGTCAGGGTTGGAACGAAATTGTAAATCCAAGCCAGTTTGCTCTTGGCGTTTAATTTTTTGTTTGGCGCGATTCGCAATCGTCCAGTCTGCCACCGCTGCAACCGCAAAAAACACGTCACAGTTTGATGAAGCCATTACTGCTTGGTACATTTCTTGGCCGCTGGTTACATTGGTTCGTAAAATTCGTCCTGTACTCATTAGCGGAGTTGCTAGATTGCATGGGCCAGCAATAAGGTGAACGTGAGCGCCAGCTTCAATGGCTGCTTGTGCCACAGCAAAACCCATCTTGCCTGAGCTAAGGTTCGTGATGCCGCGAACGGGATCAATCGCCTCAAAGGTAGGACCAGCGGTAATGAGTACCCGTTTATTTTTCAGGACCTGAGGCTGAAAGAAAGCAATTAATTGCTCACAGATTTCGGAGGGTTCAAGCATGCGTCCCATACCTACTTCGCCACATGCCTGATCGCCACTACTTGGCCCCAAAATAGTGATGCCATCACTATTGAGGCGAGCAATACTGCGTTGCGTTGCAGGATGCGCCCACATTTGTAGATTCATGGCAGGGGCTATTAAGAGAGGGCAATCACGAGCCAGACACAGCGAACTTAAAAGATCGTCTGCAAGACCCAATGATAGTTTTGCTATTAAATCAGCACTGGCTGGAGCAATGAGGATTGCATCCGCTTGGCGGGATAGTTCGATATGGGCCATATTGTTGGCAATACGGTCATCCCATTGATTGGTGAACACTGGTTTTCCAGTCAGGGCTTGCATGGTGATCGGGGTAATAAATTGCTGTGCTGCTTCAGTCATCACCACCTGAACCTGTGCCCCTTCTTGAATCAGGGCGCGAGCAAGTTCTGCTGACTTATAGGCAGCGATCCCACCCGAGATTCCCAACACAATTTTTTTATTTGCTAAGGAAGCCATTGCATCCATTCCGATCTTTCAGTAAGACTAGCTGCGTTGCGTAATAGCACGCCTAATCTCGTTGATAACGATTAATGTAGCACCAATAGAGATGGCGCTGTCTGCAATATTAAATGCAGGCCAATGCCAACCTTGATAGTGCACATCAATGAAGTCGACCACAGCACCATACAAGAGGCGATCCAATACATTACCAATCGCGCCACCTAAGATGAGAGAGAGGGCAATGCAGAATGGACGATCTTGCGTATTTTTTTGTAGTAACCAAATAATGACAATTGCAGCGACAATGCCGATGATCGTAAAGAACCAACGTTGCCACCCCCCTGCTTGCGATAAAAATGAGAATGCAGCCCCAGGGTTATAGATGAGGAACCAGTTCAGAAAATCAGTTACAGCCCGGGCTTGCCCCATTGGCAGACTAATCTGTGCCCACCATTTACTAATTTGGTCAGCAACGAGGACTAGGATCGCCAATAAGAGATACCACCGGGTAGGCCCACTGGGACTTTGATGATTAGTCATACTTACACATATTGACGCCTCTCACCGTCGCCATAGAGATTGCTGACACAGCGACCACAAATATCAGGATGCTCAGCATGAGATCCAACATCGCTTGTATGGTGCCAGCAACGAGCACATTTTGGAGTGGCACTTGGTTTAACGGTAATGGTAATTGCATTACTGTTAGATTGGGAGATATCAGCCTTAGAGGTAATTGTGACAAAGCGTAAATCAGACCCAAGCGAGTTCAGAAGAGCAAAGTCGGATGATCCTAATCCAATACTCAGTTCTGCTTGTAAAGAAGAACCAATTTTTCCGGCTTCACGCTCCACCTCAATGGCTTTGGTAATTTCAGACCGAATTTCCCGAATCCGTTGCCATTTTTGTAGCAACCCATTGGGGTCGGCAATCTCTGGGAACGCACCAAATTCTTCTGTAAAGATGGAGGGGCTCTTGGGCAGCTTGGCAAAATGAGGATAAGACTGCCATGCCTCTTCAGCAGTAAAGCTTAAGAAGGGTGAGAGCCATTTGAGTAAATGCTGTGTCACATGAAATAGCGAATTTTGTGCAGAGCGACGACCTGGTGAGTTGGGCGCCATCGTGTAGAGACGGTCTTTGAGGATATCTAAATAAAAGCCGCCTAAGTCTTCCGAACAGAAGGCCAATATTTTTGATACGGCTGGATGGAACTCATAATTGCGGTAATGAGACTCAATGGTTTTTTGCAGATCGGCAGCCAATGCTACGGTATAGCGGTCCATTTCAAGCCATTCAGATACTGGAAGTGCGTGTGTCTTTGGATCAAAGTCTGCAAGATTAGCAAGTAGAAAGCGCAAGGTGTTACGCATACGTCGATAACTCTCAACGACCCGTTTGAGGATTTCATCGGAGATGGACATCTCTCCGGAGTAATCGGTTGAGGCAACCCAAAGCCGAATGATTTCAGCCCCTAATTTATCGGCCACCTGTTGAGGCGCAATAACATTCCCTACCGATTTGCTCATCTTACGGCCCTGACCATCAACCGTAAAGCCATGGGTAAGAAGTGCTTTATATGGAGGTTTGCCATCGAGCATGGCACCTGTTAATAAAGAGGAATGAAACCAACCGCGATGTTGATCTGAACCCTCTAGATACAAATCTGCCCAGCGACCATCCTTATTTTCACTTTCTTTACGGTAGAGCGCATGGCGATGCGAACCTCGTATAACGTGCCAATGGGTGGTGCCGGAATCAAACCAAACATCCAAGGTATCCCGATTTTTCTCATAATGCTTAGCTTCATCGCCAATTAAATTAGCTAAATCTAAAGCTTGCCAGGCCTCGATGCCACCCTTCTCAACCAGTTGAGCAATCTTTTCCAGAAGTTCTAGTGTGCGCAGATGGGGCTCACCTGTTTCTTTGTGGATTAAGAACGCCATAGGAACACCCCATTGCCGTTGGCGCGATAGGGTCCA
>DBCI01000111.1:0-1272 GCA_002292975.1 Polynucleobacter sp. UBA962
CTCAGTCTTGGGAATCTCTTCAGACAGAGTCTGAGTATAGGCATGCAAAACATATCCTCAAGAAATTTGACCTGATTAATTAAAGGGTATACTAATAACCTAACATGTTAGGTTAAAATATTATGTGCCTTCAATCTATTATCAAAAACTGCGCATTGCAATCTATAGTAATGACCACCCTCCACCACATGCCCATGTTTTAGGACCGGATTGGGAGATAAAAATTCATTTAACAAATCCTCCCACTCTTTTATCCATCATGGGAAATCCTAAGAAATATGAGGTACGTAAATCTCTACTGGGCGTTAGTCTTAATATAGATACCCTGAAAAACTTTTGGTTTCAATATCATGTCGCTTAATACAAAAAAAGTTACGAAAGCTAAGTGGATAGATGAGGTCCTTACAAAAGTTAATAGGGCAAAAAAACGAGGAAAGTTAGAGAGGGCAACGAAGTTATATGCAGTAAGAGCCTCTTACGATCAAAAAAAACGTCAGCTCATTATTGTCATGGCCAATGGATCTTCTTTTTCATTTCCACCTAAACTGGCTGAGGGATTGGCACGAAAGTCTGCGGAGTCTTTATCGGTTATAGAAATAAGTCCTATGGGAATGGGACTTCACTGGCCTAAATTGAATGTGGATTTAACCGTAGAAGGTTTACTATCGGGAATTTTTGGAAGTGATCAATGGATGTTGAAACAACATTTATCGAAAGCAGGAAAAGTAAAGAGTCCTGCTAAGGCAATCAGCTCAAGGGAAAATGGTGCTAAAGGCGGGAGACCCAAGAAAAAAATACAACATCAACCCCATTTATAAAGTCCCTTGATAAGAGAGATTTAATGGTTTGGAGTATGGCTCAATTAGCACGACTCCGATATTCACCTGTACGGGTATCAATTTCAATCTTGTCACCAGTGCTGCAAAACAATGGCACTTGGATTTCAAAGCCAGTTGAAATCTTTGCATTCTTGAGTACTTTTCCGGAGCTGGTATCACCTTTGACTGCTGGCTCTGTATAGCTAATTTCACGGACTACAGAGGTCGGTAACTCAACAGAGATAGCTCTGCCGTCATAGAACACCACTTCGACTGCCATACCTTCCTCAAGGTAATTGAGTGAGTCACCCATATTATCTTTTTCAACCTCATACTGGTTGTACTCAGTATCCATGAATGTAAACATTGGATCAGCAAAATAAGAATACGTACATTCTTTCTTGTCTAAGATTACGATATCAAACTTATCATCTGCCTTGTAGATGCCCTCGTT
>DBCI01000111.1:1363-5115 GCA_002292975.1 Polynucleobacter sp. UBA962
ACCATGGGTTCACCGTTGATCATGACAACGTTGCCGACGCGAATTTCTTGAGCGATTTTCATAACAGTTCCTAATATCTTCTATATTGGCTTGGCTCATGAAGCCAAATTAATCAAACCTGTGATTTTAACCCTTTGTGGCTTTAGCTGACAAACCGGAGGAGGCGGGCCGCCAGACCGCCATCAGTCTGGCTTTCAAGAAGCTGCGAGCGCCATACTCTGGCATGCTGATTCCAGTAGGGGAGGGCCGTCCACCATTGATTGATATCAGCCCATGCCATCGATTTAGTGACAGCAGTTCGTAAAGTAGGGGCCGCTTCTTTTAAATAAAGATCTAAAAATGCCTGCAATTTAATCAAATGAGCCCCATCGTCCTGAGGATAGATGTTCCAAATAAAAGGCCTGCCCGCTAGTTGGGCTCTTACAAAAGAGTCTTCCCCGCGGACAATATTAAAGTCGCATTGGGCTAGGAGATAGTCAAAATCATCCTGTGGGATGAAGGGTAGCGAAATTAGTTTTAAGTTTGACCACGCTTGCTTTTGCAGGTTTAGTAATTCAGCGTTACCAAAAGCCATGAATATATCAACGGGAATATCGAATTGATTAAGTTGTGTGAGCCATTGCTTGATGGGCGCCCCTGGATAAGAAAAGATACTGATCTTCTTAGCCCCTTCGCGAGATTGGTCCCAAATCGATGAAAGACTTTTTGGGCACATATCTTGTCTGATTGGGGGGATAGGATCCAATAACAGCCCACCTGTATTCTGTTGAAACCCAGGAAAAAAGAAGTATTTTTGGAGCCCATTGTTTTGAGGAGATGGTCTCCCATGAAAATCGACAACCCAGGGTTCGGCACTTAAGTATTCCAAATGAATGAAGATAGGTTTGTGTGGGGCAAGGATTAAATGATTGAGGTAGCGCTCTGGCAAGTCGCAGGAAAATGCCTGAATCACAACATCAGGAGTATCTGGCCCATGTCTTGCATTCGTATGGCTAGCCTCCCAAGGTAAAACCTCAATGCCTTGGATATCGCCACTGCCCATCATGAATAGTTTGAGGGTATGAAGATCATCGCAAAATAGGCGTATATTTTGATGGTGTTGAACAGCCAAAGACCGGGCTAGACGCCAGCAAATACCAGCATCCCCATAGTTATCAACGATTTGGCAGAAAATATCCCAACGCATGACAAATTTGTCCCCTGAAACCCTTCAAAAAGATCTAAAACGCATTCCTGGTCTCCCAGGTGTTTATCGTTTCTTTGATGAGGCTGGACATATCTTGTATGTCGGCAAGGCCAAAGATCTTAAGAAACGCGTATCAAGCTACTTTCAGCGCACCCAGTTATCGCCCCGTATTGAGCGGATGGTTAAACGGATTATCCGTTTTGAAATCACGGTGACGCGCACAGAAACAGAGGCTTTGATTCTGGAGAATAACTTAATTAAAGAACATAGCCCACCATTCAATATTTTGTTTCGGGACGATAAGTCCTATCCCTATCTAATGTTAAGTGGCCATGATTATCCTCGACTCGCTTCTTATCGGGGTAAGGTTGACCGGCGCAATCGGTATTTTGGGCCATTTCCTAACTCGTGGGCGGTGCGCAATAGTGTACAAATCTTGCAAAAAGTATTTCGTTTGCGCACCTGTGAGGACTCTGTTTTTAAGAACCGTAGTCGGCCATGTTTGTTACATCAAATACATCGCTGTAGTGCACCTTGTGTTGGTATGTTGAGCAAAGACCAGTACTCGCAAGATGTGCAACAGGCATTGCGGTTTCTGGAAGGTGATCATCGAGCCGTGTTGGCTGATCTTGAAGTAGAAATGGAAGAGCATAGTGTTGCCATGGAGTTTGAGATGGCGGCCATTATTCGGGACCGGATTGCCGATCTATCGAGCGTATTACAACAGCAATCAATGGATGTCGTTGCCGAGGGTGAAGGTGATGTGGATATTTTGGCTGCCGAGATCATGGACGGAAATATCTGTGTAAACCTAGCCATGGTTCGGGGCGGGCGACATTTAGGAGATCGCGCTTATTTTCCAAAAGTGATCAAGGCTAGCCCAGACGCTACCTATCATCCCAGTGAAATTTTGGAAACCTTTATTCAGCAGCATTATCTTGATATAGATACCAATGCAGAGCCCAGCACATTGCTCCCCTCTGTGCTTATTACAAATGTAGCCTTAAAGGGTGACTCAGTCGATGTTTTATTGCAAAGTTTGACCGAGCACTCATCGCGAAAGGTGCAGTTATTGCATCAACCCCAGGGACAAGGTAAGTACTGGCTTTCAATGGCTGAAGGAAATGCCAAGATTGCTTTATTAAGGCGCATCTCAGAAACCGGTGGTCAATTGGCTAAGGTAAGAGCCCTTGCTGATGTGTTAAATCTTGATCTTGAACATTTAGACCAACTTCGTATTGAATGTTTTGATATCAGCCATACCTCCGGCGAGGCAACTCAAGCGTCATGCGTGGTCTTTGCAAAAAATGAGATGCAATCAAGTGAATATCGTCGCTTCAATATCACCGGAATTACTGGTGGAGATGACTATGCCGCTATGCGACAAGTATTAACAAGACGCTATTCGAATTACCAAGAAATCCCCCCAGAAAAGGTGCCCCATCTCGTCTTAATTGATGGTGGTAAGGGTCAGGTTGAGATATCAAGACAAGTCTTTAGTGAACTTGGTATCGATATTGGATTAATTGTGGGGGTTGCTAAGGGGGAAGATCGAAAGGTCGGTTTAGAAACCCTTATTTTTGCAGATGGCAGAGAGTCCTTGATCTTGGGCCAGGATAGTCAGGCATTAATGCTCATTGCACATATTCGGGATGAGGCCCACCGTTTTGCAATTACCGGAATGCGCGCCAAGAGAGCGAAGACCCGAACAGTTTCACGCCTGGAGGAAATTGAAGGAATTGGTGCCAAGCGAAGGCAGAAATTACTGGCTCGCTTTGGAGGGATTAAAGGAGTGGCAAATGCCAGCATAGAAGAGTTATTAAGCGTAGAGGGGATCTCAAGCACCTTGGCCGAACAAATCTATCGCCAACTTCATTAAAAAGCATTACGAATCGTTTATTCTCCAAATATGCCATTTAATTTACCAATCGCATTAACCTGGCTGCGCGTTGCCGCTATTCCATTATTGGTAGGTATTTTTTACTTGCCCAGTAGTTGGTTGAGTATTGAAGAAAAAAATTTATTTGCAACTGCGTTATTCGTATTTGCGGCGATTACTGATTGGCTGGATGGATTTTTAGCAAGGCGAATGAAACAAGAATCTGCCTTCGGAGAGTTTCTAGATCCAGTTGCTGATAAATTAATTGTGGCGGCTGCTTTATTAGTTCTTCTTAATATGGATCGTGTTCAAGTTTGGGTTGCTTTGGTAATTATTGGACGAGAGATCACCATTTCTGCGCTAAGGGAGTGGATGGCCCAAGTCGGCGCCTCACGAAGTGTGGCTGTGCATCTGGTGGGAAAGCTAAAGACTACCGTACAGTTAATTGCGATCCCATTCCTACTATTTAATGGGCAGCTATTTGGTATACATAGCGCCCAACTTGGAACCTGGCTTATTTGGGTTGCAGCCTTCTTAACCTTGTGGTCCATGTTTTACTACCTCCAGAAGGCTTTACCTCAGCTTACAAATAGACCTTAGCCCCACCTATATTTTGGTTATTAAAGCCCTAAAGCTGAATCTTTGCTAAACTGTCGAACCTGTAATGCGGGAATAGCTCAGTTGGTA
>DBCI01000111.1:5163-5482 GCA_002292975.1 Polynucleobacter sp. UBA962
GTTCGAGCCTCGTTTCCCGCTCCATTAATGAATGGGAAGCCCCAAAAGCTTCCCATTTTGTTTGGGATGACGTTTGGTTTGCATAAAACCAGCCAGGGCGCGTTGGCCGAGTGGTTAGGCAGGAGCCTGCAAAGCTTCGTACGGGGGTTCGATTCCCTCACGCGCCTCCAAAATCAGCCTTGACGAATTAGTTTGCTTCCCTAAAATCAGTCCTATTGGCATTTAGTACACTAGAGCTCTGGAGCCTAACCATGAACCACTTTTATCTTGACAAAACGAAATGCGTAGCATTGCTAGCCGCTTTGCTCTTAGGGGCTTG
>DBCI01000111.1:5619-5760 GCA_002292975.1 Polynucleobacter sp. UBA962
GGTTGGTCGCGTCAATATCAGTGCATTACAGGGCGCTACCGATGTTTATGCATTCTTCCAATCGGAGTATCCCAAAGCGGGTTGGACAACCGTGACTGCTACGAAAGCCAAAACAAGCTTTCTAGTATTTACCAAAGGCGA
>DBCI01000111.1:5891-6149 GCA_002292975.1 Polynucleobacter sp. UBA962
AAGGATTTAGATACCGTTGGCACGGATCAAGCCAACGGCTTGTCCCTCAAGGGTAAAGTCAGCCTCAGCCGTAACAATAATGTTTTTGAACTCAGGGTTTTCTGCTTGTAGTTCAATGTAACTTCCGCTGGAATCTTTCTTGCGTTGTAGCCGTTTAACAGTTACTTCATCATCAATACGGGCAACGACGATATCGCCGTTACGGGCTTCAGATGTTTTCTTTACGGCAAGATAGTCACCATCCAAAATACCGGCATC
>DBCI01000111.1:6159-6351 GCA_002292975.1 Polynucleobacter sp. UBA962
CGCATGCTCATTCCCTTGACGCGTAATAAGTAGTCTGCACCTTTACTAAAGAGGCTAGGATCAACCGGTACTTGTCTTTCAACATGTTCGATAGCAGTAATGGGTGAGCCTGCAGCCACGCGACCGATTAAAGGAAGTGTTAACTGTTGCAAACCACCAGAGGGCAAATTGAGCTGTCTAAAGTTGCCTGAG
>DBCI01000009.1 GCA_002292975.1 Polynucleobacter sp. UBA962
TGAGGCGATCCTCTTTTCATGTCCGCTAATGCATCCAAGCAGTCGCCGTTTGCTTGGTCCCTTCTTTTGGTATTCCTGGGAACTGCCATTCATTTGGTCATGGGATTTAGTACTGAGTTATCCGTCGATGAGGCCCACTATGCGCTCTATGCTAACCATCTAGCTTGGAGCTATTTTGATCACCCTCCCTTAGTGGGCTGGATTCAATGGCCTCTAGTGGCTATTAATGCGCCTGATGGAATTTTACGTCTCATTCCAATCACCCTATGGATTATTTCTTGTTTCTTGGTGTATCACATTGCAGACCAGCTCGATGAGTACTGCACGCAACGCTCTTTGTTTATTAAAGCGCCCACGCCCAATAACCCATCATATGCAGGACTTGCTGCAGTCGCCATGATCGTTTTTGCGCCACTTCCGCATGTCCTTGCGGTTGGTTTGGTGCCCGACTCTTTATTGACACCACTAAGTCTTGGCATCCTCTGGATGTCGCTGCAATGGCTAAAGCAAGATGGGCAACTCAGTTTTAATCAATGGATTGGTTTAGGTTTGTTATTTGGCTTGGCCGGTCTTAGCAAGTACACCGCTATCTTGTATGCCCTTGCCTTTGCTATTGCCTGTCTTAGCGTTCCTCGTTTTGCTTTTTTAAAGCAATCGGGTTTTTATAGTGCTATTGCAATCGCACTTCTGCTTATTAGCCCTGTGTTGCTCTGGAATGCCCAATACGACTGGATCTCATTTAAATATCAGATCGATCATGGCAGCGGTGGGGATTGGCTATGGCGCCGCCTCGCAGCTTTTTTAGGTTTACAAATTGTGGTGTTTGGTTTTTTACCGCTCCTCGGTTTATGGGCGTACTCACGCATGGTAGGTTTTACAAAGCGCCCATTCGTTAGCATCTTGCTGGTGTTCTTTATTCTGCCATTTAGTGTCTTCGCCGCCTTATCCGGTGGCGGTGGCCTACCGCACTGGACCTCGCCTGCATGGTTCTGTTTGGCTCCGATTGCGGGTGTGGGCCTTGCCCAATGGTGGCAAAGTGGTAAACGCTGGTTAATCACTCTTTGTTTAGCAGTCCAAGGCACTCTCGTCGTCAGTGGGCTAACCTTGGTGATGACCGCAGGCTATCCGATTGCGAGTCAGTTCAAGACAAATCCCTTGGCCGATTTATATGGCTGGCGTTCTGCATCCACCCGCGCTAATCTTTTGGTCAATGAACTAAAAGCGAGCGGGATTGCGGTGCAAAACTGGACATTGGCAAGTCGGGTTGGTTGGTATGCCAAGCCGACGCCCATTTTTGTCTTAGATGATCGGCAAGATCAGTTTGATTTATGGTTTGGCACGCTTCCTGAGGGTTCGAATATCATCCTCCTGAATTGGTCCGAGATGTCCTTCAAGCTTCCAGTGGGCGATGGTCAATTTAGAACCTGTCGCCCCCTAGACCGTCTTCGAATCGCTCATTTGGGCCAAGCTTTGAGCCAATTTGAACTCAGTTATTGTCAAGGCTGGGGTGGAAAGGCAAAACCACAACGCGAAGCATTATCCTTACGTCCATGAGCTCTCAATGGAAAGTAGTACTTAAACGTAGCTGGCCCACGATTCGGATTGTTCTCTCGATTGTCTTGCTATGGAAGGCCACGAGCGGTATTGATTGGCAAGCCCTAATTGAATCCGAGTTACAACTTCAAGCCCAGTGGTTAGTGGCAGGGGGTCTTTGCATTACTGCTGCCTTTATCTGCGGAGGTCTACGCTGGGGTTTATTTATGCAACGAGCTGGCTTTCAAGGAAGCCTGATGGGATATGTCGCGCTGTATTTTTCAGGGGGTCTAATTAATCAAGGCCTGCCTAGCACTCTTGGGGGCGACAGTTATCGCGCCATCGCTGGAACCCATCTCACTCAGAGTGGGCAATTGAGTCATCAAAAAGAGTTGGCTGAAGAACTGAGCCATGCGGATGATCTCAAGCAGCAAAGTCCTAAATTGCGTTTGGGTTTTTCCATGACACTATTGGATCGAGTTGTTGGTCTCATGGGCAACAATATCTTAGGCGGTATCGGTCTTGTGCTTGGTGGCGCTACCCTCGGTGCTTGGGGTGTTGAGTTGGGGTATGTCGTGTTGGTTGGCATGCTGGGGATTGGAGCTCTCCTTGCTTTTGCTCTAAGCTACCAACCCTTACTGCATTGGATTCAAAAACTTCTAGGGCGTTTTGATCTGCAGCCCGCGCTTTCTGGAATTCGTCTTGCCTTTGCATGGCCCAACAATATTGCGCAAGGCATATTTGCTGTATCGATCCATTGCTTCAATATTTTAGCTCTAGGGTTTTGTCTCAAAGCGTATGGTGCCGATGTACCCACAGAGGCACTGATGATTGGTCTTCCCGCTTTAAGTCTTTTGCTCATGCTGCCAATTAGCATCTCCGGCTGGGGCTTGCGTGAAGCGACCCTAGCCTCTGTCCTAGCCCTTTGGGGAGTCAATCCCTCACTCACGGTTTTAGGATCGATTAGCTACGGCGCAATTACCTTATTGTGTGTCTTGCCTGGCGCGTATAAATTGCTAAAACGAAGTTAAATGGTCGTGGGCATAAAATAGAGCCTAGGTCACAAAGGATAAAAGCAGAATGGCAATTAGCGTCAATGCAATGCGTACCATTGATCACTGGGTTGGGGTGCCACTTTGCGCCATCGCTAGCCCGATTGTTGCTTTACTTGATCTACTTTCTAAGCCATTTGCTCGGTCGACCGAACCCAAGAGACTCCTCTTCATTGAGCTCTCTGAAATGGGTAGTGCCATTCTTGTTGATCCAGCGATGCGCAAAGCCCAAGCAAATGGGGCCGACATTTACTTTCTAATTTTTAAAAGTAATGCTGCCAGTCTCGGTTTATTGAATACCGTTCATCCTAACCATATTTTTACGATTGATTCCTCTAGCTTGTGGAAGTTAGCGTTCGATACTCTACGTTTCTTAGTGAAGGCACGTTTTTATCGGATTGATACAGTGATTGATCTAGAACTGTTCTCCCGCTTTACTGCCCTACTAACTGGATTGTGTGGTGCAAGACGTCGTGTTGGCTACCATATTTTCCATGGAGAAGGATTGTGGCGTGGCACGATGCTAACGCGCAAAGTGCATTACAACCCGCATATTCATATTGCGAAGAACTTTATATCGCTCGTACATGCCGCTTTTGCGAAAGAGGAGGAACAGCCCTTTAGCAAAATTACAATTTCCGATCAAGAGATTCAGCTTGCTCATGCTGTGATTGATCCGATGGTCAAACAACATCTGCAACTGCGCATCGAGAACCTGGCCCAACAAGCCATGATCCCATTTAAGCATGGGCAGCAACGGATTATCTTAATAAATCCTAATGCCAGTGATTTACTTCCTCAACGCCGTTGGGCGCCAGAACGATTTTCAGAGCTAATTAGCGCAACACATCAGCGCTGGCCAGAGGATCTCATCCTAATCACGGGTTCACCGGCTGAGCATACTTATGTAGAAGGTGTGCGCTTGGCAGCTAAAGTAAAACATGCCATCAATTTTGCCGGTCACGTGCGCTTCTCGGAGCTGCCGGCTCTCTATACACTGTCGCACGCAATGGTGACCAATGACTCAGGTCCTGGTCACTTCTCGTCCGTCACTGATTTGCATACTGTCGTTCTATTTGGTCCTGAGACCCCTGCTTTGTATGGCTCACTTGGTAAATCGATTCCGATTACTGCCCAACTAGCCTGCTCGCCCTGCGTAAGCGCTGCTAACCATCGCAAGACCCCTTGCCAAGACAATATTTGCATGAAAGCTATTTCGGTCTCTCATGTCTTAGATCGTCTCGCTGTTCAGATCACTGCAGCTGATCGCGCTCGGGCTTTATAAAGACTCTTGACCTATGAACTTTGGTCGCGCTTGGGCTGTACCCCTTTTCCCACTATGTCTCTGGCTGATCTTACTGGCGAGCGGTAAAGAAGTTGAGGTCTTTCTTTGGCTCAATCAAGCGGCCCAAGTTCTTCC
>DBCI01000061.1 GCA_002292975.1 Polynucleobacter sp. UBA962
GCTACTTCTTTGCTACTGGCGGTTTTTTGCGGGCGTAAGTCATTGAAATTAATGGGAAATTCTTCCGCTTGGCGCCCTCAAAATAAAGATACATAATTACAGATATACGTATTAAGTTATAACTAGTAAGTATCGCCTCTCCGAAAGGACAGTTAGTGATCGACACCCTCCTGCTGAGCCGAATTCAATTCGGCGCCAATATTTCGTTTCATATTCTATTTCCAACCATATCAATCGCACTGGGGTGGTTTTTGCTGTATTTCAAGCTACAGCACAATAAATCTGGCGATTCCTCATGGCAAGACGCATATCAGTTTTGGGTGAAAATCTTTGCCCTGACTTTTGCTCTCGGTGTGGTGAGCGGCATCACCATGAGCTTTCAGTTCGGCACCAATTGGCCGGGCTATATGGAAGTGGTTGGAAATATTGCGGGCCCATTATTGGCATATGAGGTACTAACCGCTTTCTTCCTTGAAGCAACTTTTTTAGGTGTAATGCTCTTTGGTGCCAAGCGCGTCTCGCAGCGTGTTCACACCATGTCTATTTTCTTGGTTGCCTTTGGAACCACCTTGTCAGCCTTTTGGATTATTGCCTTAAATTCATGGATGCACACCCCACAGGGCTTTAGCATGATCGATGGCCGTGCATTTGCTAACAGTTGGTGGGCGATTATCTTTAATCCATCCATGCCCTATCGGCTCTTACACATGATGGTCGCTTCATTCTTGACAGTCTCATTCCTTCTTGCGGGTCTATCGGCTTATCGTTATTTGCGTGGTTGTCGAGCGAAGGCCAATAATGCTGTTTTAAAGTTGGCGTTAACTTCAGCAATGATCCTGACGCCCGTACAAATTATCTTGGGAGACCTTCATGGTCTCAATACCCTAGAGCATCAACCGGCTAAACTAGCGGCAATGGAGGGCATCTGGGAAGGTGGTAAAGGGGTACCTGCGGTCCTTATTGGCATACCTGACCCAAAAACACGAACAAATCTGTATGAAGTCAGCATCCCCAAATTAGCTTCTTTCTATCTAACCCACGACTGGGATGGAGAGGTCAAGGGTTTAAATGACTTCGGCGATAAAGTCCCGCCCGTAGCCCCTGTATTTTTCGCATTTCGAGTCATGGTGGGTATTGGCCTGCTCATGTTGCTCACTTCTTGGCTTGGTCGTTGGCAACTCCGCGGCGGACGTGAGTTACCGCGCTGGATGGCAAAGGGTCTTGTACTAATGACATTTTCCGGTTGGATTGGGGTTCTTTCCGGCTGGTATGTCACTGAAATTGGACGCCAACCCTATTTGGTAACAGGCGTCCTGACTACGGCAGAAGCAGTCACTAAATTGCCCACGGGCATGGTGCTAAGTAGTCTATTGGCGTATCTTGCGGTTTATGTTGGCTTACTGCTTGCTTATATCTGGGTAGTGTTTTATTTAACACGCAAAGTTGACGATAAATCCATTTCTAAGCGAAACATCATCCCTTCATCGGCGAGCGCCACAAACGCAGTGGGAGCCCAATAATGCCGCCAGATCTGAGCGCTCCCGCAACTTGGCTTCCATTATTTTTCTTTGTAGCCATGGGCATCTCTGTTTTGTCTTATGTTGTCTTAGATGGCTACGATTTAGGGGTCGGTTTATTGCTTAACAACACTGCGGATCACAACAAAGACATGATGATTGCCTCAATTGGCCCTTTTTGGGACGCCAATGAGACATGGATTGTATTGGGGGTTGGTCTGCTATTGGTTGCGTTTCCTTTGGCACATGGGACCGTTCTCACCGAATTGTATCTACCGGTTACCGCCATGCTGATTGGATTAATTCTACGGGGCGTGTCTTTTGATTTCAGGGTAAAAGTAAATATTAGTCAAAAACCCCTTTGGAACTTTCTATTTTATTTGGGCAGTTTAATTGCATCGGTTGCGCAGGGAATCATGATTGGCCGATTGATTGTGGGCTTTGAATCCGGCTTCTTGGGTTGGGTATTTGCTTTCTTGGTTGGCATTTGTTTGCCTGCCGGCTATGCGTTACTGGGCTCTACATGGTTGATCCTAAAGACAGAGGGCGAGTTGCAGAAGCAGGCAATGGGATGGGCTAAGGTGAGCTTTTGGCTTACGGCCGCAGGTATTGGCTTGGTATCAGTTGCCACGCCGTATTTCAGCCCGGAAATTATGAATAAATGGTTTGTCATGCCAAACATTCTGTGGCTATCGCCAATTCCAGTACTGACTGCAGTATTGTTTTTCCTGGTGCTGCAGTCAATTAGCGCATTACAAAACGGCACCAGTAGAAGAGAATGGGTTCCATTTGTTTCGGTAGTGGCAATTTTTTGGCTATCTTTTTTTGGAATTGCGTACAGCATTTTCCCTTATGTCATTGTGGGAAAAATGACATTGTGGCAGGCTGCCGCAGCAACCGAATCTTTGTATGTGATTTTTTGGGGAGCAATTATTGTATTGCCCACTATTTTGATTTATACCTTTTACTCGTATCGAGTATTTTGGGGTAAAGCACGCGAACTGAGTTATCAGTAGCACATAAGATTCGTTTTTCACTGCGCACTCGGGTAAAG
>DBCI01000047.1:0-1736 GCA_002292975.1 Polynucleobacter sp. UBA962
AAAGTCGTACCACTCTAAAAAGGTGCCAAAACAGGCAGCGGTAGCAATTTTAGGATAAGAAGGGCTATTTTGAGCTGAATCAGACATGGTATTTAACTATTAAATCATTGATTTAATTCATTTTTTTAATTTAAAAGAATATTTTTTGATGCAAAGCAATCATTTATATTGCAAAGCAGCATAAATATAGGTATAGTTTTATGGTGCAGTGCAATATTGAATACATTAACTAATTGGAGAGTACACCATGAATCAAGATCAAGTAACAGCAAAATTGTCGCAAATTCAGAGCAAGAACCTCGAGACCGTATTTTCTTTGGGCGAAGCTGCTCTTGAGAATGCACAAAAACTCGTAGAACTCAATTACGACGCATCTAAAAATGCACTCTTAAATGCTCAAGAGAACATTCAACACGTGTTGACCGCCAAAGATCCAAAGAGCGTCACCGAGTTGATCCAATCTGACTCCTTGCAAGAAGTGGGTAATCAAGCGATTGCTCATCAGCGCAAAGTAACTAAGGTATTGCGCGAGAGCGGTAAAGAGTTTGCGAACGTCGTAGAAGCCAGCATTGAGCAAACTCAAGTTGGTATGCAAGACTGGGTAAACACATTAGCTGCTAACGCACCTGCCGGTTCAGATGTCTTTGTATCAGCGTTCAAAACATCAATGAACTCGGTTATGCAAGGTTTTGAGCAGTTCCGTGAAGCCAGCAAAGATGCAATGGCAACCGTTGAGAAATCTGCTGACCAAGCATTTGAAGCTTTTCAAGGTCAAATTGCTCAAGTGAAGAAAGCTGCTGCCCCAGCGAAGGCTCGTAAAGCTGCTTAATTTAGTAATTCAGCACTAGAAGCCCGCTCAATCGAGCGGGTTTTTTTATCTATAAATACTACTCATCCGTATCAAGCAGGTTGCTCGCAATTATCTTGTTGGGCTTAACTCCCAACTCTTTTACCTTCTCTGCCGCTTTAATAAGATTACCTTTGCCTGATTTGAGTTTACTAAAAGCATCGTGATAACTGGACTGGGCTTGATCGAGGCGTTTACCAATTTGTTCTAGGTCTTCCACAAAACCCACAAACTTGTCATAGAGATTGGCACACTGCCTGGCGATCTCCATTGCATTTTTATTTTGTTGATCTTGACGCCATAAATGAGCAACAGTTCTTAGGGTGGCCATTAGAGTGCTAGGACAGACCAGGACAATGTTCTTACTAAGCGCATCCTGATAAAGGTTGGGAGCCGATTTAAGGGCGCTTAAAAATGCTGGCTCAACGGGAATGAACATCAACACAAAGTCAACAGTAGATAGATCAGAGATGCCGGCATAGTTCTTACCCGATAGTCCTTGAATATGCTGCCGAATCGATTGAATATGGGCTAAGAGCTCCTTTTCAGCTAGCTCACTCGTTTCGGCTTCAGTGTGTCTGGCATAGGCTGTGATGGAAACTTTGCTATCAATGATTAGATGTCGACCTTCGGGAAGTTTGATAATTACATCGGGTTGCAATCGGCTGCCATCGGATTGTGTATGACTGTCTTGGACTAGGTACTCTTCGCCTTTACGTAGACCTGAGGATTCTAGGATTGATTCAAGAACAAGCTCACCCCAATTACCTTGTATTTTGGAATCTCCTTTTAGGGCATTGGTCAGAGACCTTGCTTCATCCGACATTTTGAGGTTGAGGTTAGCTAAACGTTCAATCTCATTTTTAAGAGCAAAGCGTTCCCGAGATTC
>DBCI01000047.1:1877-2397 GCA_002292975.1 Polynucleobacter sp. UBA962
AGCCAAGTTTTTGAATTGGTTCGTTAAGGCTTCTTTAGCCTCATTAAGGGAATCAATCCGATGCTGTACTTGTTTGCGTTCCGAATCTAGTTCGGCCTCTAGACGAATGGAATTTTGGATGGCTTGATCACGTTCATGGCGCAAAGCATCGACCAAAGTAATTTGATCGATTAGCGATAGTTGAGTTTGTTTATGATTAGTGCGCAGAAGAAGGACATAGATACCAAGACCAATTGCCGCGCTAAGAGATACAACAGTAATTAGGGTAATAAGCTCAGGCATGGGCCTAGTCTAATCTAGACCAAGCCCACGGAGTGAGCTTTTGCAAATGTTGTGCTGGATATTACGTGCCAAGTAACTTTTTGAGTTCGCCACTTTGGTACATTTCAGTCATGATGTCGGAGCCACCAATAAACTCACCATGGACATAGAGCTGTGGAATAGTTGGCCAATTGGCAAATTCCTTAATACCCTGTCGGATTGACTCATCATCAAAGACATTGACCGTATGTAGAGTCTC
>DBCI01000047.1:2459-12860 GCA_002292975.1 Polynucleobacter sp. UBA962
GGAAATTGGGCAGTACCCTTCATAAAGAGAACCACCGTGTGGCTTGTCACAATTTCTTTAATCTTGATTTGGGAATCACTCATAGCAAAAAATCCTTTCTGAACCAATAGTGAGAACTATTTTATGACCTATTTAGAAATGGGGTCTTTAGTTAGTCTCAAACCTTGGATTAGCTTGATTTGCGGCCCATACTGACCCGCAAATGCCCTGCCAGATCCGGAACTGAGCGCACATCCGTAAGTTCATTAGCCCGCATGATGGTACGCACTGAATCAGCTTGCTCAAAGCCATGTTCAATGGCTACCCATCCTCCTTGGCTGAGATATGGATTGCAGCCAGAGAGAATGGATCTTATGCAGCCAAATCCATCCACGTGATCCGTTAAGGCATCTCGGGGCTCAAAGCGCAAATCTCCTTGAGAAAGATGGGGATCATCGGGATGAATGTAAGGAGGATTGCTGACAATCAAATCAACACTATTTTTTAACTCAGATGGAATATTGTCATACCAATGACTTTGTGAGAACTTAACATGATCAGTCAGCCCAAGCCGATCTGCATTTTCCTTGGCTAGCTCAATTGCAGAAGAGGAAAGGTCAATACCCAGAATCTCAATAATAGGATTACTCTGATTTTGTGTTTTTAACTGAAAGCCAATTGCCAGAGCAATAGCACCAGACCCAGTTCCTAGATCCAGAATGCGTATTAATTGTTTGCAGGGGTTACATTGAATTTGGTTTTGCACTTCCTGGAGGGTCAGATCAACCAAGAGTTCGGTCTCCGGCCTAGGTATAAGAACGGCAGGGCTTACCTTGAGCTCAATCGCATGAAAGGCTTTTTTACCCACCAAGTAGGCAACTGGAGTACCTAGCAGGCGTTTTTGTTCAAGCGCTTTCCACTCATCAATCAGACCTAGAGGAAGAGCCTCTTGGTCTTTAGAGATTAATGCGGAGCGTGGCCAAGAAAGGCGCTGTTCAAGAAGATCTCCCAATAAAACGCGCGCATCCACTTTATCAAGCGGTGTATTGTCTAATAAGGATTGCGTTGTACTCAATGGCGTTCTTACACACTAACTTTGTGTTTAGGCATCACCCATCGCAGCGAGTAAATCAGCTTGATGCTCTGCCGCTAGGGCGTTGAGTAGATCAGTAATGTCACCATCCATCATGGCATCAATCTTGTAGAGAGTGAGATTAATGCGGTGATCAGTAATGCGACCTTGTGGAAAGTTATAGGTTCGGATTCGGTCACTGCGATCACCGGTACCCACTAATGATTTACGCGTTTGTGCCTGTTCTTGCTGTTGCGCATGGCGCTGCGCATCATTAATGCGCGAGACCAAGACCTTCATCGCTTGGTCTTTATTGCGGTGCTGACTTCGGTCGTCTTGACACTCAACCACAATGCCGGTGGGAAGATGGGTAATGCGAACAGCGGAATCGGTTTTATTAATATGCTGACCGCCTGCCCCTGATGCGCGAAAGGTATCAATCCGCAGATCTGCAGGATTAATTTTGACACTTTCGATTTCATCAACCTCAGGCATGACGGCAACGGTGCAGGCTGAGGTATGAATGCGACCCTGGGTTTCTGTTTGGGGTACACGTTGTACTCGATGCCCACCCGACTCAAATTTCATTTTGGCGTATACATCGGTTCCAGAAAGGCGCAAGATCACTTCTTTGTAACCACGCAGATCTGATTCTGCTTGGCTAACAATCTCCGTTTTCCAGCCCTGACGTTCAGCAAAGCGGGTATACATGCGCAGAAGATCAGCAGCAAATAGGGCGCTCTCATCACCACCGGTACCTGCTCGAATCTCCAAGAAAATATTCCGACCATCATCTTCATCCTTTGGCAGCAAGAGAGTTTGTAGGCTTTTCTCTAGATCTGCCATACGCGTCTCCGCTTGTTTTTGTTCTTCGTCGGCAAACTCTTTCATATCCGGATCAAGGCGCATTTCGTTAGCAGCTTTAGCGTCTTCTTCAGCCTTCTTGTAAAAGCCAAATTGCTCTACAACCATTGAGATATCCGCATGTTCACGCGTGAGTTTGCGATAGACATCCATATCCTTGGTGGAGTCTTCCTGCATCAAAATGGTATTGAGTTCAGCCAAACGGGCATCAAGATGCTCCAGCTTGGCCCGCATGCTGGATTTCATCTAATGACTATCGGCTTGAGATTTTTTGTCTGGATTGTTAAAAATATTGTCAGAAAAACTATTCGCTCCCGAATGCGTAGCAAATAATTTGGGAAGTAATTTAATAAGAGCGTCGCGCTCTGAGCCACTCGCATGTTGAAGTGCATGCAATGAACCATGCAAGAACTTATTTGTGAGTCCTTGAGCCATCGCGTTGAGAACCTCTTGCGGATCTTCGCCGCGCATCAATCGTTTAAGCGCACGCTCTAACTCAATTTGCCGTAGACGATCGCCTTGCTGCTGAATATCCTGAATCAAAGGTACGGCGTTTCTTCCTTGTAACCAGTGCATAAAATTACTGACACGCTCTTCAATAATGATTTCCGCTTGACTCACTGCAGCTTGTCGTAAGTTCGCACCCGTTTGTGCCATCGTACCTAAATCATCGACGGTATAGAGGTAGACATCATTTAGTCTTGCAATCTCAGCTTCAAAATCACGTGGTACTGCTAAATCGATCATGACCATAGGTTTACGACGACGCAGTTTTAAAGCGCTCTCTACCATACCAAGGCCGATAATAGGTAAAGGGCTTGCTGTGGATGAAACGATGATGTCAAACTCATGCAAGCGGGTGGGCAGGTCATTGAGGCGGAATGACTCTGCATCGATATTTTGAGCAGAGATCGAGTCAGCTAGTTCTTGACCACGTTCGATGGTGCGATTTGCAATGGCAGTCGCTTTTGGTTTGCGTGCCACAAAATGTGTAGCGCACAAGGTAATCATCTCGCCAGCGCCGATAAACAAAATCTTTTGTTCGCCAATAGACTCAAAGATACGCTCAGCAAGTCGGACTGATGCGGCAGCCATGGAAATCGAGTGGGCACCAATTTCAGTTGAGCCACGAACCTCTTTAGCAACAGAGAAGGTTTTCTGAAAGAGTTGATTAAGATAGGTACCAAGAGCGCCTGCTTCATTCGCAGTGCGAACCGCATCTTTCATTTGACCTAAGATTTGCGTTTCACCTATCACCATGGAGTCTAAGCCGCATGCAACACGAAATGCATGTCGTACCGCATCCGACTGAGGCAGTGTATAGATGTGAGGCTGTAAAACGCTGGGGGCTAATTTTTGACTTTTTGCTAACCAGTCAAAGGTTGCTTCATGAAACTCGTTTTCCGAGGCGGGATCATTGGCAGCACAGTAGAGTTCTGTACGATTGCATGTGGACAGTATGGTTGCCTCAGGCAAACCACTCCGATTAACGCCACCCAGGTGGGAACGTAGATCGGATAAAGCGTCAAGCAACCCTTCAGGATCAAAGGCAACTTTTTCCCGAACGGCAACCGGCGCTGTGTGATGGTTAATGCCCAAAGTCAACAGCTTCATGATGTGAATTATAGTTTTCTTAGACTAAATAGGGGTGTTTTCAATGGGGTTTTTGGCGTATCTGTTGGTTGGGGGTATGGTCGGCGCAGCTACGAGCCATTATTTTCCTGGGTTTTCCCCTAGAAATAAGACGAAATCTAACTCAAAAGGAGCAAAGCAGGCCTACTTTTGGGGAAGCCTTCTTGGGATCTTGGGGGCAATTTTGGCTAGCTTTGGGGGTCAAATGATCGGCCTATTCACCTCTGGCCAGATGTTGGAATGGGCTAGTGCGGTCTTGGGGGCATTTGTTTTAAGTTCTATTGGGCCTTTTATATTTGAGAAAAAGATTTAATTGTTGAAATAAATAAAGAAATTACTTACTAAGATGGCTTACAAAAATTATTCTGAGAAGTTTCAGCAAAGGGATTTAGAACTTCTGAAAAGGGAAAGAGATAGAATTGTTTTAAGGGAACAAATTTTGGCTGGGATACTTTCAGGTTATGGCCAAGAAATTAATAAGCAGTATTTTTCTGAGCTAAGAAAGAAAATCTTTGCTAAGTATTTTGAGACCAAATAATCCCACCTTTTTTATGAGCATTTAAATATTCATTGGTCTTTGTAAAGTGCCCACAGCTTTTCTGATCCCCTGGGTAAATGAATGGTTTAGATGTTTTGTACACGCCTAGACCAGAAGGGTGAGAAGATTTCAAAATAAGGTGTTGGTCTGGATTCTGAATATATTCTTCAAGCGACTGTGCGTGACTGCCCCACAGTAACCAAACCAAGCCACTTCTATTGCAAGATAGTTTTTGAATGAGTGTCTCTATAAGAGGCTTCCATCCTAATTGCGCATGTGAATTAGCCTCTCCCAAACGAACGGATAAAGCAGTATTCAAAAGCAGTACACCTTGTTTAGCCCAGTGACTTAAATCACCATGGCGCAGTGAGCCAAATCCCTCAATCCGAAGGGCTTTATTCATATTACGTAATGAGCTCGGAAAGAGTTTTGAGCCTGGCGAAATAGTATCTGGTATGGAAAATGCTAAGCCTTGCGCCAAGTTTGGCGAATGATATGGATCCTGTCCGAGCAAAATGACCTTTACTGAATCGACCGGAGTGAGTTGTAAGGCATAAAAGAGTTTATTTTTGTCGGGCCGAATTTTTATTCCATGCACTTTGTATTCTTGTTCGAACGTTTCGCATAGCTGTTGCCAGGCAGGGGATTCTAAATAATCGCCCAGTAGCAATTGCCAGTCGTTTGGAATGAGCTGCTGTAAAGAAATATGCAAAGTCAAAATTGGTGGGGCGATATTCAGGATACGTTTGAAGTCCTCAGCTCATACTGGGGAGGGGCGATAAGCTTTAGAGGAATATTCGCTTGATAACCTTGATCCTGACGGAAGTATTGGATTGTTAAATGCTTAGCTTTCTGAAGACTTGCAAGGACTTGGTCTAAGCGTTGACCTGTAACCCTCTGAGAGTTGATGCTACTAATCAGATCATTTGGGGCTAGCCCAGCCTGTTGGGCAAGACCGCCATCCAGCACATGGCTTAGCTTCAGCCACCCACCCGATTCCGTAAACCGAATTCCGAGTGCTAGTTTTAGTTCTTCAACAAAACCCGATTGCTTTTGGGCTACCTCAATACCAGCGATTTGGGGTAGCCAAAGTTGTAGTGGCACGTCGAGCGTGCCCTCAATATAGTTCTTCTTGAAGGTGTGCCAGGTCTTATTAAAACTAGGCCCCATGACGGATGTAATCGTAATATCAAGCGCATATTGATTTACACCAACATCTTTTTTGCCATGCTCTTTCCATAAAGAACGCATGACATCATCTAAGGAGTATTTACCCATACTATGATGGCGCATGAGCAAATCAAGGCCTAGTGCGATAAGTGATCCTTTAGCGTAATAACTCACTACTGCATTGGGAGTGTTCTCATCTATTTGGTAGTACTTGGTCCACGCATCAAATGAACTATCGGCCACACTTTGTTTTAATCGACCAGGGTTACGCAAAACGCTATTCCAAGTATTAGCCAGCAGCTCTAGGTAGCGTTTCTCTGAGATGCATTTACTACGCACAAGTTGTAGATCATCATAGTAGCTTGTGAAGCCTTCAAAGAGCCATAGCAAGCGTGTGTAGTTACGCTGACCAAGATCATAGGGTTGAAATGCTTTAGCCTCAATGCGTTTTACCAGCCAAGCATGAATATACTCATGGCTGCATAAACCTAAGAACTCCTCATACGATTTTTTAGGTTTCTTGGGATCGTGATCGAGGTAAGGTAATTGATCGCGTTTGCATAGCAGAACAGTACTGCTACGATGCTCTAGGCCACCATATCCCTCTAAGGCAGTGTTCACAATAAACAAATAGCGAGAAAATGGTGCTTTTGGTTTGTGGGGCTCAAATAGACGAATTGTCTCGGCGCAGATATTACGCAGATCATCCGCAAGCCTTTTCTTATTCAAGAGTTCAGATTGCTCAGAGCTAAGACCTTGAATCACCATTGTATGGTTTGTACCAAAGACTTCCCACTCAATTACATCAAAGTGACCTAGTGCAATCGGATGATCAATCAGATCATCATAATTTTTTGCTAAATAAAATCCAAATCCATTAGAGTCAGTTTTTACAGGAGTAAGTGTGCACTGAACGTCCCATTGCGCTAGAGCCTGGTCGGCTGGAGGAGCAATCGCCAGAGAACATGGGAGGTGAGCTTGACCTTGGACCCCCAGGCATAAGCTGGTTGGATTAAAGAAACCACGGTTTTGGTCTAAATAGGCGGTCCGCACCGATTGATCAAAGGCGTAGACTGTTGTGATGATTTCACAGCTGCCGATATTTTTTGGCAAGCGCCAGCGATCATTGTCGAGCCGCTCAAGTGGGATTAATTTACGTAGCTCAGTTTTCTTAACAGAAGTAAATGCAGTAATAGTTTCAATCTGTTTACTAAAGTCTCGTATTAAATAGCTGCCTGGTATCCATGTAGGCATCGCAATGATTTGCCCCGCTGGGTCTGGCTTCTCAATAACGAGCTTTACGGTAAAACGATGACCATGTAAATCATCCGGCCAGACGGTGTATTGGACAGCAGGCATTGTGTTGGCTTGCATTTGTAGATTACTTAAGCGAGGCTAATTTTTTTTCAATATCCGCTAATTGAACCGCTCCAGGAAAGCGACTACCATCCGTAAAGAAGATGGTTGGGGTGCCATTAATCCCATAGTTTTTAGCAAGGGCCATATTCTTATCAATTGGATTGGCACAATCAGATTTGCCAGTAGGGCTTTGATTATTGAGCATCCAATCATTCCAAACTTTTTGCTGATCAGACGCACACCAAATCTGTTTCGATTTGAGAGACGAGTCCGCTGACAAAATGGGAATGAGATAGTTATAAATGGTTACGTTATCGAGTTGTTGCAGCGTTTTTTCAAGACGTTTGCAATAACCACAATTCGGATCAGAGAACACAGCAATTTGACGGCTGCCATTGCCACGAATCACCTTAAATGCCTGCGCTTGTGGAAGCTCAGACCACTTGATGCGATTAATATCTTCTTGGCGCTTAGCCGTTACGTTATTACCCGTAGCTAATTCAACCATTTCGCCTTGGATCAAATACTTAGCATTACTGTCCGTGTAAAAAATCTCATTGTTGACCTGTACTTCAAAAAGACCTGGAATCGGCGAGGCGGTAACATTTCGGACATTCGCAGCAGTTCCAAGACGCTTTTGCACTTCAGCACGGATTTGTTTTTCATTAAGAGCAAATGCTGAACTTGCCAGGCCTAACAAAATAAGGCAGATTCCTACTCGTTTTAAATTCTTTGTTATCAATTTATTCTCCAAGGGCCCGTTCAATTAATTGTCGTTTAATCATGTGACTGCGATTTACAAAACCCAGACCCCAATTACGAATTTGCTTTTCAAGGGGGCGGCTACTACCAAATAAGCTCTTTAAGCGATGCGTAATCCAAAGCAGTGAGCTTGTATCGCCTTCTCGCTGTCGTTCGTAACGACGTAGCAAGATTCGGTCATCAATTGCTCGAAACTCTTCTTTATTCTTAATGATTTGCAATAATGAGGCCACATCCCTTAAGCCTAGATTTAGGCCTTGTCCGGCTAAGGGATGTATCACATGAGCAGCATCTCCCAGCAATACTACTTTAGGATCATAGTTAGGACCGATGAGACTCTGCGCTTTGATTCGTTTGAGAGCAAAACTTGCCGGCACTGATTGTAATTGCAGAGTACCTAATGCCTGATGAATACTACCGCCTACTTGTTCTTGGAGTAATTTCGGCCAAGCCTCTGAACGGAGTTGCATTAAATGATTGGCATTTTCAGGCGAGGTGGACCAAACCATCGATACCTGTTGTGTCGGTAATGGGAGCATCGCCAAGATATCGCCACCAGGTAAAAACCATTGATAAGCAGTTTGAAGATGGGGGTATGCACACGAGAAATTGGCAACGACCGCTGCTTGATCGTAGTCATGCTCATGAATGGCAATGCCAATGGTTGAACGTAATGGTGACCGTGCGCCGTCAGCAGCAATAATTAATTGCGTATAAATCTGCTCACCACTACCGAGGACTAATATAGGTTTTGCATCTTTCTCAATATGAATATCACTCACACTGGTATTGATAGTTCGAATCTGTTTTTGAAAACGTATAGCTTGATCAAGAGTCAACTCAATCAGATCTGCTTCAGTAATCCAAGCTAGCTCAGGTCGCCCGGCCTCAAATGCAGAAAAATGGAGGTGGTCATTGGCTTGGCCGCGATCCCCAAAGATATGCATGTCCCGAACCGCTTGAATACGCTGATGATCAAGTGCATCCCAAACATGCAGTTCACTCAAGAGGTTTTTTGTACTTGGTGCGAGGGCATAAATACGTTGCCCAAATTGATTTGGCATCAGCGCTTGATTTTTCTCCAGATCCGGTGCAATTTGAATAACGGAGTAACCTAACTGTGCCAGTCCCAGTGCGCAGGCTTTACCAATAATGCCTCCCCCAACGATGCAAAAATCAGCGGTTTGATGACCCTCGCTGGGTTTGGTCGGGTTGGGGCTTGCTCGAGATTGTATGGACATACCATGATGATATCGAATCAAGCCCATTTACAATGGCAGCATGTCACTAAAATGCGGAATCGTCGGCTTACCCAATGTAGGCAAATCCACTCTGTTTAATGCTCTCACCAAAGCGGGGATTGCAGCGGAAAACTACCCGTTTTGTACCATTGAGCCCAACGTTGGCATGGTCGAGGTGCCCGATCCTAGACTCGCAGCCTTGGCTGAGATCGTCCAGCCCGAGAAAATTGTTCCGGCTACGGTTGAGTTTGTGGATATTGCAGGCCTAGTTGCAGGAGCTTCCAAAGGAGAGGGCCTAGGAAATCAGTTCCTCGCCAATATACGGGAGACCGATGCGATCACCCATGTGGTGCGTTGTTTTGAGGATGCAAACGTCATTCACGTCGCTGGTAAGGTAGACCCCTTGTCTGATATTGGTGTGATTGATACTGAATTGGCCTTGGCTGATTTGAGTTCAGTTGAGAAGGCGCTTCAACGCTATACCAAGGCAGCAAAATCGGGCAACGACAAAGAGGCAGCCGCTCTCGTTGCGGTGTTAACAAAAGTACAGGCACAGCTGGATCAAGCCCTACCTGTCCGCGCTCTCAGTTTGACCAAGGAAGAGTTTGCTCTCTTAAAACCCTTTTGTTTAATAACCGCCAAGCCGGCGATGTATGTTGCCAATGTGAAAGAAGATGGTTTTGAAAACAATCCCCATCTAGAGGCAGTAAAACAACACGCAGCGAAGGAAAACGCCCCAGTGGTAGCAGTATGTGCTGCGATTGAAGCTGAAATCGCAGATTTAGAGGATGCAGACAAAACCGAGTTCTTGGCCGATTTGGGTATGACCGAGCCGGGACTAAATCGGGTTATTCGTGCTGGCTACAGCTTGCTTGGCTTACAGACCTACTTTACTGCTGGCGTGAAAGAAGTTAGGGCTTGGACGATTCATATTGGCGATACCGCCCCCCAAGCGGCCGGTGTGATCCATACGGATTTTGAGCGCGGCTTTATTCGGGCACAAACGATTGCGTATGAGGACTTTATTCAGTTTAAAGGCGAACAAGGTTCTAAAGAGGTGGGCAAGATGCGCGCAGAAGGTAAGGAATACATCGTCAAAGATGGCGATGTCTTGAACTTCTTATTTAATGTCTAGCCTTCTTGTATTGACCTAAGCAAATAGCTCTGCAAGCGCTTTACCCGGATTAGCTGCACGCATAAAAGCTTCGCCGATTAAGAAGGCATTCACACCAGCAGCGCGCATGGTTTTTACATCTGCTGCTTGCAGAATGCCAGATTCTGTAATCACCAGTTTTTCTTTAGGGATTGAAGATAGCAAATCAAGAGTTGTTTGAAGGCTAACTTCAAAGGTTTTGAGATTGCGATTGTTAATTCCTAAAAGGGGAGTTTTTAGTTCTAGAGCAGCCTCGAGCTCAAGTGCATCGTGCACCTCAACGAGTACATCAAGATGGTTTTCAATAGCACACAGCTCAAGCTCTTTCATTTGAGTCGATTCAAGAGCGGCAACGATGAGCAAAATGGCATCGGCACCCATGGCCCTTGCTTCATAAACCTGATAGGGATCGATGATGAAGTCCTTGCGAATCACAGGCAGAGTACAGGCAGCTCTCGCTTCCTTAAGGTACTCAGCCGACCCCATAAAGTACTCCTGATCGGTCAAGACCGATAAGCAGGTTGCGCCATGAGCAGCATAGCTTTGAGCGATTTCATGGGGCACAAAGTACTCACGCAATATGCCCTTACTGGGGCTGGCTTTCTTGATCTCGGCAATGATGCCCGGTTTG
>DBCI01000047.1:12950-13797 GCA_002292975.1 Polynucleobacter sp. UBA962
TCTTTTAAGATTTCACCACCGGTAATCAGACCTTGAGCAGCACGAATTTCCTGCTTTTTAGTTTCAAGAATTCGAGCAAGAATATCGTTCATGAATTGCTTGCTAGACTTTGGGTTAAGGCAATCAATGCATCGAGTTTTTGTTTGGCTTTGCCAGAGGCGATTGCTTCTTTTGCTTGATAGATACCATCAGCAATACTGTTCGCGATATTTGCGGCATAGAGTGTGGCGCCAGCATTTAGACAAACAATATCTTTGGCAAGACCTGATTGATTATCGAGAACCTGAAGGATGATGGCTTTAGACTCGTTTGCATCTTTCACTTTGAGCGATTCGAGGGAAGACGTTGTTGCCATTCCAAAATCACCTGGAGAGATTTCATACTCTTTAATCTGTCCATTAAGAAGCTCAGCAACAATGGTTGGTCCCGAGAGGGTAATTTCATCAAGGCCGTCTTTGCCATGCACCACAAGTGCATGCTCCGCACCCATGAGTTGTAATACTTTTGCTTGGATTCCGACAAGCTCTGAATGAAAAACACCCATCACAATATTAGGTGCTTTAGCGGGATTGGTCAGCGGCCCCAGGATATTAAAGATGGTTCGCACGCCAAGATCTTTACGAATCGGGACAACATTTTTCATAGCAGGGTGATGATTGGGGGCAAACATAAAACCTACACCCAGCGTATTGATGCATTGCCCAACTGCCGCGGAAGTGAGATTGAGTTTTACACCAAGAGCCTCTAGTACATCAGCACTCCCAGACTTACTGCTCACGCTGCGATTACCATGCTTTGCAATTTTGGCCCCAGCTGCAGCGGCCACAAACATCGATGCAGTTGAGAT
>DBCI01000018.1:0-239 GCA_002292975.1 Polynucleobacter sp. UBA962
AGTGCAGGATGGTTATGGCAAAAAGGCATCCTCGACTTTGCTGGCGGTACTGTAGTTCATATCAACGCTGCTATTGCTGGTTTAGTGGGCTCTTATGTTATTGGAAAGCGGATTGGCTACGGCAAAGAACCCATGAAGCCTCATAACTTGGTGTACACCATGGTCGGTGCCTCACTCTTGTGGTTCGGCTGGTTTGGATTTAATGCCGGATCTGCATTAGAGGCTAATGGTAGTGCTGC
>DBCI01000018.1:320-7835 GCA_002292975.1 Polynucleobacter sp. UBA962
AAGGGTAAGCCATCGATGTTAGGAGCTGCATCGGGTTGCGTAGCCGGTTTAGTTGCAATTACACCCGCAGCTGGTTTTGTTGGCCCAATGGGTGCCATCATTATCGGTTTTGTAGCTGGCCTGCTTTGCTTGTGGGGTGTTTCCGGTCTCAAGCGTATGTTGGGAGCAGATGACAGTCTAGACGTCTTTGGTGTTCACGGCATTGGCGGTATTACTGGCGCTCTACTCACCGGTGTATTTGCTGATCCTGCTTTAGGTGGCGCTGGCATCTATGACTACGTTGCAAATGCAGTTGCCAAGGAGTATTCCATTGCGAGCCAAGTGATTATTCAGGCACAAGGTGTGGTTGTTACCTTGATCTGGTCAGGCATTGTTGCATTTATTGCCTTCAAGATCGCTGATCTAGTATTTGGCTTACGTGTCAAGGAAGAAGCGGAGCGCGAAGGTTTGGATATCACCTCGCATGGTGAGTCTGCCTACGAGTCTTAATCGGGAATGGGTTTGTTGGTTTTTAGTGATTCCAGCAAACCCTAGCTAATTTGAGCTTATAGCTTTACTAGCTTGATTTAGTCTGTTTATTGTTACCCCTCACTAGGCGACACTGGTTGGTTGCCTAGTTTTAAGCGCGGAATCGAGAGATTCCGCGTCTTTCTTTCAAAAAAACTTACAATGCGGATATGGTCCCGCATCTTATTACCGCCCTTAGTGGCCCCCTTTTAGAGCTTGAGTCCAAAGTACTCGAGGCAACCCCAACGATTGAGCGCTGGTTTAGGCTGGAGTGGCAGGAGCACACCCCACCCTTTTATTGCTCGGTTGATTTGCGCAACTCTGGCTTTAAGTTGTCCCCCGTTGATACCAATCTCTTCCCGGGCGGCTTTAATAACCTCTCACCAGAGATGTTGCCATTAGCCGTTCAGGCTGCGATGGCTGCAATTGAGAAGATTTGTCCTGAGGCTAAAAATCTTCTTTTGATACCGGAACGTCACACCCGCAATACTTTCTATTTGCAAAACATTGCGTGTTTATCATCGATCCTTCGACAAGCAGGTCTTAATGTTCGCTTGGGCACTTTATCGGATGAAATAAAGAAACCGACTGCGATCGATTTACCAGAAGGAGGGCGTTTAGTTCTGGAGCCCCTAACCCGCCTGGGGTTGCGCAAGACGCGTTTGGGTTTAAAAGATTTTGATCCTTGTTCAATCTTGCTCAATAATGATTTATCAGCAGGCATTCCTCCCATTTTGGAGAATGTTCATGAGCAGTATTTATTACCCGGTTTGCATGCTGGCTGGCCAATACGACGCAAGTCGAATCATTTTTTAGCGTATGAGGAACTTGCCAAGAAATTTGCCAAACTAATTAATATTGATCCGTGGATGATTAACCCCTATTTTGCGCGCTGCTCAGGCATGAACTTTCATGAGCAAAAGGGTGAAGAAGAATTAATGGCAGCCGTTGATCAGGTGCTTAAGAAAACAGCTAAAAAGTATCGTGAGTACGGCATTAAAGATAAACCCTATGTTGTGGTCAAGCCCGATGCTGGAACCTATGGCATGGGGGTCATGATTGCCCATGATGCGAGTGACCTAAAGAACTTAAATCGGCGCGATCGCAACAAAATGAGTGTGGTGAAAGAGGGTCTAGAGGTAAATGATGTGATTGTGCAAGAAGGTGTTTATACCTTTGAGAAGGTTAATGAGGCAGTAGCCGAACCGGTGGTGTACATGATTGATCGCTACGTGGTGGGAGGCTTCTATCGTGTTCATACCGATCGCGGGCCTGATGAGAATTTGAATGCCCCTGGTATGCATTTTGTACCGCTGGCATTTGAACAAAATGCAATGCCAGATATGCGAGCAAAGCCTGGTAGTGCCGCTCCCAATCGTTTTTATCTGTATGGCGTGGTGGCGCGCTTAGCCTTACTGGCTGCCTCGCTTGAGCTGGAGCGAACCGACCCCGATGCAGAGGCTGCCTAATATTAGCCATTGCCATGAAGCTCCTTTTTATTGCCGACCCACTTGATTCTTTTAAGGTAGAAAAAGATACCACCTTAGCGATGATGCGGGCTGCACAAAGTGCGGGGCACACCATTTGGTACGCACAAAGTCATGATTTGCTATGGGGGGAAGGCAAAGCCAGGGCGCGGGCTCAGCTCCTAACAATAACGAACGATCTGATTTGGTATCGATTGGGCGATGTTGAAGAGCACTCTTTGGATTACTTTACTGCGGTCTTAATGCGCCAAGACCCTCCCTTTACAGTCGAATATTTGACGAGCACGTGGTTATTATCAGCAGCAGTATTACAAGGTGCACGGGTGTTCAATAACCCAGATGCAGTTCGTAATCATTCAGAGAAGTTATCGATTACCGAGTTTCCGCAATTTATTCCCCCAACTTTGGTCACGCGCGATATTCATGCGATTCAGGATTTTCATACGTTGCATCAGGATATTGTGATTAAGCCATTGGATGGCATGGGCGGGATGGGTGTATTTCGGGTGGGGCCCGATGGTCTAAATCTAGGAAGCATTGTTGAAACTCTGGGTGCAAACGGTTCGCGCACTTTAATGGCGCAACGATTTCTTCCAGAAATTACCGCAGGAGATAAGCGCGTTCTTTTAATTGGCGGCGAGGTAATGCCTTATGCATTAGCCAGAATTCCGCAAGGATCTGAGATTCGTGGCAATCTTGCGGTGGGCGGTAAAGGTTTGGCGATGGCATTAACAGCGCGCGAACAAGAAATTGCTAATCACCTTGCCCCGATCCTAGCGAATCGCGGATTATTTTTGGTGGGTCTAGACATGATTGGTGGATATCTAACCGAAATTAATGTAACTAGCCCCACCTGTTTTGTAGAGATTGCTCAACAAACGAATTTGGATGTTGCTAAAAAATGGCTGACATTACTTGAAAAGGAGCTTGCATAGTCATGCCCGGTATATTAATTGTGGCGCATACGCCCATTGCAGGTGCAATGTTAGGATTTATTGAGCACACTTATGGAGAGCTTCCGGTGCGAGTCGCAGCGGTCGATATTCCGCCACATGAAGATGTGCGCATGAGTGAAGAGCGAGTCATGGCCGCTGCTGTGCAGGTAAAGAGCGCGGCTGGCATATTAGTGTTAACCGACTTGATGGGGGCTACCCCCGCTAATGTGGCATCTCGCTTAACAAAACCAGGCATAGTGGACTGCAAGGTTTTGGTCTTAGCCGGCATTAACTTGCCGATGTTAATGCGTGCTATTTCTTATCGTGCTGACGGCCTAGAATCCTTGGCACTCAAGGCCTTGCAGGGTGGCCAAAATGGCATTATTCGTTTAGGCGCACCGCAGATTAATGTAGAGCTAGCCATCAACGAGAAGGCGGGAGACTCATAGTGCCGAAGCTTGATATTGAGATCATCAATAAATTAGGCTTACATGCACGAGCCTCGGCCAAGCTGTCGCAATTAGCCAGTGAGTATCCTTGCGAAGTTTTTCTGAGTAAGAATGGGCGCCGCATTAATGCAAAAAGTATTATGGGTGTAATGATGTTGGCCGCCGGAATGGGTAGTGTCGTCACATTAGAAACGATTGGCGAGCAAGAAGATAAAGCACTTACCGCAATCAGTGCCCTTATCAATGACCGCTTTGGTGAGGGTGAGTAGGTATGAGTTTTGCGCTCCACGGCGTATCGGTCTCTAAAGGAATTGCTATTGGTAAAGCAGTACTAATATCACGCGCAGCACTCGAGGTTAGTCATTATTTAGTACAGCCAGGCACGGAAGAGCTTGAGGCTAACAGGTTGCTACAAGCTTTTGAGCAAGTTCGCAATGAGCTATCTACCCTTAAAGCCGTCTTACCAAAAGATGCTCCGCAAGAGATGGCAGCATTCTTAGATGTTCATCAAATGATTTTGTCAGACCCAGCTTTGGCGCAAAAGCCGCTCGAGTTAATTCGTGAAAAACGTTTAAATGCTGCGTGGGCCCTCACTACAGAGCTTAATGACTTGCTTGAGCAATTTTCTGAGATCGATGATCCGTATCTCAAGGAGCGGGGTAACGATATTCGGCAGGTTGCTGAACGTGTTATTAAGGCAATCCATTCGCAAAATCGTCAAACAGTGATCGGGGGAGAGGGCTTAATTTCTGGTGATTTTGATGATGGTTCCATTGTGGTGGCCCATGATATTGCCCCGCATGACATGTTGCGCTTTAAAGAGAATGCCCTAAGTGGATTTGTAACGGATTTAGGTGGCAAGACCTCACACACAGCAATTGTTGCGCGTAGTTTAGAGATTCCGGCCTTAGTCGGCATTCGTCATGCCAGTGAGATTATTGAGCACGGCGATTGGTTAATCATTGATGGAGATGCTGGGATTGTGATTGTGGCTCCCGATGAGGCGCTATTGAGCCAATATCGCACCTTGCAAGCCCAACAGGATCGCGATACGCAAAAGTTACAGGAAATCAAATATAGCCCAACTAAAACAAGGGATGGTATTGAGATTGAACTCTTTGCCAATATTGAGCTACCCGAGGATGCTAGACATGCGATTGAATTGGGTGCAGTAGGGATTGGTTTATTTCGTTCTGAATTTCTATTTATGAACCAAGAACATGGTTTGCCCGATGAAGAAAATCAATATCAAGAATATACCCGCGCAGTCGAGGCTATGTTTGGCTTACCGGTGAATATTCGAACGATTGATATTGGCTCTGATAAATCAGTATCGGGCGCGGAGACTGGAAGTACTGGTACATCACCACTTGGCTTGCGAGCAATTCGGTGGTCCTTATCCGAGCCAGAGATCTTTTTAACCCAGTTGCGCGCTATTTTGCGAGCATCCGCACATGGTCAGGTACGGCTTTTATTACCGATGGTTGCGCATGCACAGGAAATCTATGAGAGTTTGCGCCTGATTGATAAGGCAAAACAACAGCTACGCGAGCGAGGTCAAGCGTTTAATCCCAATATACAGGTAGGGGCCATGATTGAGGTTCCAGCAGCAGCATTAATGATGCCTCTTTTTGTAAAACACTTTGATTATTTATCGATTGGTACCAATGATTTAATTCAATACACCCTAGCAATCGATCGCGCTGATCACGCTGTTGCCCATTTGTATGATCCCTTAAATCCAGCAGTATTAAATTTGATTGCTTCCATTATTCGGCAGGCTCAAAAGGCTAAGGTGCCAATTGCAGTTTGTGGTGAGATGGCTGGAGACCCTGCATTGACAAAGCTATTATTAGCGATGGGCTTAACCGATTTCTCAATGCACTTTAGTCAACTACTGTTGGTTAAACGTGAAATTTTACAAGCCGACACACGTAAGCTGAAAACACATATTGATGAACTCTTAGCTACTTTTGATCCTATGGAGCAAAGTGTGTTGTTCAATCGTCTAAATTCAGTACATTAAAGCTAAACTTAACGCGCCCCACATACAGGGCAGTCTAAATTACGTTGTATCTTAATTTCATCGATTTGTGAATTACGGGCATTCCAAATCAACAATCGCCCCAGTAAGGGTTCTCCAAAGCCAATCAAGATCTGTAAGGCCTGTGCTGCTTGGAGAGACCCAATGATTCCAACGAGCGGTGAGAAGACGCCCATACTCGCACAACTTGTTTCCATAAAATGAGGGTCTGGTGGAAAAACGCAGGCATAACAGGGTGAGCTTGCTTGCCTAAAATCAAATACGCTGATTTGTGCATCAAATCCGATTGCAGCACCCGAGACCAGCGCTTTTCCGTGCTTAAGGCTGATTTGATTAATGAGGTGACGGGTTACAAAGTTATCGGTGCAATCAATCACAACGGCTACTTTGGAAATAAGATCTTCGAGAAGTGCCTCATCCGCTTTTTGTTCGAACGCATGAATAGTGATTTCAGGATTGAGGTTACTTAAAAATCGTTTTCCAGACTCAACCTTGCTCATTCCGACACTATTATTTTGATGCATGATCTGACGCTGTAAGTTGGTAAGTTCAACCCGATCATGATCCACGAGGGTAATTTGACCCACTCCTGCCGCAGTTAAGTAGGGTGCACAAGCAGAGCCTAAACCGCCCGCGCCAATAATTAATATATGGCTATTGAGCAGCTTTTCCTGACCAGCAACATCAATCTCTTCGAGTAAAAGATGTCTGGAGTAACGCAGTAGTTGCTCGTCATTCATGAGCAAAGGCGCTCACTCAAGCTTGGATGCTGAGCGCTTCACGGTTTGGCCGTTCAGAAAAGCAACGGCCTGTTGCAACATGAAATCCTCATTGCTACCAAATTCAGGGGGACGTTTACCCTTTTCTTTTTCGCGCTCTTCAGGCGTCTTCTTTGCATTACGCTCTTCAATTAACTGTAGCTCTTGCAAGCGGCGCTTCTCACGATCTTTAATTAAGGCTTCTTCAGAGGATTGCTTATTCCGTAAATGTTTTTCACTATCGATCTCCCGCGTGATCAGAACATCGTCAGGATCACCATCTTTATTCTGATCAACCGGAATATCCGGTTTAATCCCGAAGGCTTGAATTGAACGACCATTCGGTGTGTAGTAGTAGGCGGTTGTAATTTTGAGGGCAGAGTCACTGCTCAGCGGCCTAACAGTTTGTACGGAACCTTTGCCAAACGTAGTCTTACCGATGATGGTCGCACGTTTAAAGTCTTGCAAAGCGCCGGCAACGATTTCGGAAGCAGAGGCGGAGTACGCATTGACTAAAACAACCATCGGGATTTTCTTAAAGAGTGGGGGTACTTCATCTAAAGGATCACCAGATTCATTCAGTTTGTACATGGCAGGCACAGCATTAAATACCTGCCTAGAGTCTGGGGCCTGACCCTTAGTGGAGACAATAACCGCTCCTGGAGGCAGGAAGGCCGCAGCAACGCCAACGGCGCCTTGAAGAAGACCGCCACCATTATTGCGTAAATCAAGAACCAAGCCCTTGAGTTTTGGATCTTTATTCGCAAGCTCGGCTAACTTTTTAGCAAGATCCGGAATAGTACGCTCTTGAAAACTGGTGATGCGAACCCATGCAATATTGTTATCCACAATTTTTGCTTTGATCGATTGCACTTTAATTTCTGCACGTGTAATAGTCACTGGAAAAGTGCGCTCTTCACTTTTACGGAAAATGGTGAGAGTAATCTTAGTGCCGGGAGTACCGCGCATAGTGCGAACCGCTTTATCCAAGGACATACCGCGTACAGGCTTATCATCTAGGCGAGTAATCAGATCGCCTGCTTGTAAACCAGCTTTTGCTGCGGGTGATCCTTCAATTGGATTGAGTACTTTAACCAAGCCGTCTTCTGAGGTAATCTCAATACCAAGGCCAGCAAATTTACCAGCCGTTTGCTCTTGCATCTCAGCAAAATCTTTTTTATCTAAATAGGCGGAGTGAGGGTCTAGGCTACTGACCATGCCTTTGACGGCATCCGTTAGTAATTGCTTATCCTCGATGGGCTCAACGTATTCACGTTTAATCTGCCCAAAAACATTGGAAAGCGTCCGCAGCTCATCCAGTGGAAGGGTATTGGC
>DBCI01000117.1:0-5027 GCA_002292975.1 Polynucleobacter sp. UBA962
GTGTTAATTATTTAGGATAGAGCTTGTAAACGCTCTAAGGCAGTTCGTAAGGTTTGCTCTTGCTTGGCAAAACAAAAGCGCACAACCCCAGACTCGTTCTGCTTGGCATAAAAGGCAGAGTTTGGGATTGCCGTTACACCGAGCTCAATGGTGAGCCAGCGACAGAACTCCGCTTCGGATAGACTCGCCTCAGCTATAGGTAAGGCAGAGTAATCCACACATTGAAAGTAACTACCGGTGCAGGGTAGTAGTTTTAACTTAGTCGACCCCAAACCTTCTCTAAAGAGATCCCGTTTGGCTTGATAAAAACGTGGTAAGTTGAGATAGTGCTGGGGCTCTTGCATATAGCTAGCAAGGGCATATTGCATCGGAGTATTAACTGTAAATACATTGAACTGATGCACCTTACGATATTCACTCATGAGAGCGGCAGGTGCTGCTACAAAAGCAACCTTCCAGCCCGTGACATGAAAGGTCTTACCAAAACTGGAGATCAAAAAACTGCGTTTCTGAAGTTCTGAATGACGGGCAATGCTCTGATGTGGCTCACCGTCATACACCATATGTTCATAGACCTCATCACTCAATATTAAAATCGACGTGTTCTTCACAAGATCGTAGAGGGTCTCAAGATCTTCTGCAGTCCAGATGCTAGCCGTCGGATTGTGGGGCGTATTCGTTAGGATCAAACGTGTCTTTCGATTAATCGCTGCTGCAATCGCAGCCCAAGGTAAGGCGTATGACTGCACTTGACCATTACTATCCTGAATCACCTCCATCGGAATGGAGATCGCTTTGCCACCCGCTAATTCAATGGCGGGTAAATAACTATCAAAGGCAGGCTCGATCACAATCACCTCATCATCACGACCAACGCAGGCTTGAATGGCGGTAAAGATTGCTTGCGTTGCACCCGCAGTGACAGTGATCTCGGTATTGGTGTCGTAGTGATGACCATACAGTGACTCAATCTTATGGGAGATCGCTTGGCGTAATTCTGGAACGCCAGCCATGGGCGGATATTGGTTATGACCAGCCCGCATGGCATCGTTGACGGCATCAAGCAAACGTGGCTCGCAAGCAAAGTCCGGAAAGCCCTGACCCAAATTAATCGCCCCATGTTCCAGCGCAAGAGCTGACATCGTTGTGAAGATGGTGGTGCCGATATGGGGCAGCTTAGATGGAAACATGGCTTCCCCGCGAGTACTGTCGCTAGAATGAGGGGTCTGTGTTGCTTGCTGATGCATGGCTAAATTGTGCCATGCAGAGGCTCACGAGTTAGGATCGTTGATAAAGTGTCTGTAAAGAGCCGTTTTACCTTCTTGCCATTTCTGCGCTGGCTACCCGAGTATCAACGCCCTGGAGTAGTTCGTAACGATCTGTTGGCGGGGCTAACGGGAGCAATTGTTGTCTTGCCCCAAGGGATTGCCTTTGCCTTATTGGCAGGAATGCCTCCGCACTACGGGCTATATGCCGCTATGGTTCCTTGCATCATTGCCGCTTTATTTGGTTCAAGCCGTTTGATGGTAACCGGCCCCGCTAATGCTATTTCTCTCACCACCATGGCCTTGATCGCGCCTCTTGCCATTCCAGAGAGTCAACACTACGTGGCGCTGGTGCTCACTCTGAGTTTCTTGATTGGTGCAATACAGATTGCATTGGGATTTGGAGGAGCGGGGAAATGGGTTGAGAAGGTGCCACATTCCGTGATTGTGGGCTTTACTGCTGGCGCCGCAGTCTTAATCATTAATAGTCAAGTGGGGACTCTGCTAGGCATTGATATTGAGCGCGGTACCAAGGTGATCGATACCATTAGCAAAACTTTCACCTCCATACAGCACGGCCAATGGCGTCCCGAGGTTCTGTTGTTGGTGCTCATCACCTTAGTTGCAATGCGCTTATGGAAGCCACTGAACAAATGGGTGCCTGCGATGTTAGTGGCTGTGATCATGGGTAGCGTAGCACTTCTCGTTCTCGAAAAATACTTCCCAGTCTTTGATCAAATCCGCCGAGTGAGTGCCATACCAGGCGCATTACCTCCTCTGTCATTTCCTCAACTCACACTTGATCATCTGCAACTTCTCTTTGGACCCGTCTTGGTGATGACCCTCTTAGCATCGACAGAGGCGATGGCTATTGCGCGTGCAATGGCGATAAAACGTAACGACACATTTGATGCCAATCAAGAGTTCATTGGTCAGGGCTTTGCCAATGTGGCGGGCTCTTTCTTCTCCGCCTATCCATCGAGCGGCTCCTTTAATCGCTCGGGTGTAAACCTTGCTGCTAATGCCCAAACCCCGCTATCTGCAATCGCTGCCGCCTTGTTCTTGGTGATTATCTTAGCCTTTGTATCCCCCTTGGCTGAGTACTTGCCCTATGCAGTCGTTGCAGCATTATTATTGGCTGTTGCTTGGAATTTGATTGATGTACAACAAATTCGGCATGAAATTAGGTCTGGGCCACGCGAGTGGATACCCATGGTATTGACAGGGCTTGGGACTATTCTGATTTCTCTGGAGTGGGCTATTCTGGCAGGGATTTGTGTGGCGGCGATTGCTAAGCGCTGGCCCCAATCTGCAAAATAATCGCGGATGACTAGAATAAGGTGTCCACCCTTTTTGATAAAGATTGATTTATGTTGATAGTTCTTTCACCTGCCAAGTCACTCGATTACGAGTCACCCCTAAAGACCAAGAAACATACCCTGCCAGATTTTGTAGCAGAGTCTGCGAAGCTTATTGCTGATCTTAAAAAACTTTCACCGCAACAGGTCTCTAAACTAATGGGTATTTCTGATCCACTCGCTGCTCTGAACGTGGGACGTTATCGGGATTGGTCTACCAAATTTACTAGTAGCAATAGCCGTCCTGCCTTGCTGGCGTTTAATGGTGATGTCTATGAAGGCTTTGATGCCAAGTCATTAGATAGTAAGGCCCTCGATTTTGCCCAAGAGCATGTGCGTATATTGTCGGGTCTCTATGGAGTGCTGCGCCCCCTAGATTTGATGCAAGCCTATCGCCTCGAGATGGGCACGGCATTCAAGAACGTTCGAGGCAAAGATCTCTATGCCTTCTGGGGCGATCGCGTTACCAAAGCAATCCAACACGACTTGAATAAACAGAAGAAACCCTTCCTTTTAAATCTAGCATCGGAGGAGTACTTTAAGGTGCTGCAAGCCAAGGAGCTTGGATACCCCGTGATCTCGCCGGTCTTTCAGGACGCCAAAGACGGTAAGTACAAAATTATTTCCTTCTATGCGAAACGCGCCCGTGGATTGATGGCTCGTTTTGTGGTGGAGAACCGCATTACTGATCCAGCGGATCTTAAGAACTTTAAGAGTGAAGGCTATCGCTATAGTGCCGCAGAATCTAAGCCGGATAAACCAGTATTTCGTCGCGCTGAGCAAAAGAAGTAAAGTAGTTAAATTCAAAGGGGTACTAAAGCGCTATGGCAGTACATCGATCTAAATCCACGCAACGTATTTCTCCCGAGTCTGAACGCTTGGTGGCCGATTCCATCTCATTAGCAGCCTCAGGTAGTCAACTGGAAGATCGCTTTTGGGAAGAGCGTTTGCGTAGCCGCTTACAAAAACTGTTAAAGAGTCATCATCAAACTATTATTGATACGGCGCTCGATCAGACCTTTCGGATTAATACTGTTGCCTTTGAGGTTCTTGCGGATACTGCTGAGACCCTCGCAGAATCGATGTCGATTGAGCGCGACGGTAAAACATGGGATGCCTTATTGCTGGCGATGCCCATCGTCGCACACACTCGTTATCAGATTCCATCCGGACCTCTACCCGTAAGTATCGTAGAGGCAGCGGCAGCGGCCATGCAAAAGTCTATTGCGGCCGAGGGTACACAGCTGGCCATTATTCCCTGGCTCTATAGCATCGATCAAATGCCGCACTCGCATACCCAAACCCGTACACTGCTGGAGACATTAGCAACGGCCGCAGTCTCTGGTAGTGAAATGAAACTCGAGTTGCGTGATATGTCAGAGACCATTGCGGTATTAGCAGACCCGCGTTTTATTCTGGCAGTGATCGTGGCGCCTAGGAATCAGCCAATCTTCCGTTGGCAAATGGATGGACCACAGCGTCAAGAGCGTGGTGTGAGTTTGATTGAGTGGCAAACCGCGATGTATGAACCCTTGGTGAGCTTACTGCCTGGCTGTGAGTTTGAATTACTTCTGCCCGAGGCTTACTTCACGAACTGCCGCTTAGCGGATAAGCATGTGCGACCCTTAAGTATTCGTGCTGCCGTGAACTTCCTCGAATCCACGCTCGGTGTATTGCCGGCCGGCCTTTCCTCTGTGATTGGGGCCTTTGGAGAAGAGCAGGCCGATGAGTACCGGATTGCATTTAGTCTAAGAGGATCTTCAGAGGTGATTTATGGTGTGATCTGGCCGCTCTATGATCGCGAGACTGTCTCAGGTGATGGCTTGAGTGATGTCTCGGATGAGGAAAGTCCAATCAAGCGAATCTGTGATGCCTTGCATGATGCTGGCGTAGAAGATGTATTTCGTCACGCCGTATTGTTCTCACCAGAATTGTGTGATGATTGTGGTGCACCCCTGTTTCCTGATCGGCAGGGTGAGGTAGTACACGCTGAGATGCCAGAAGATAGCCCCTCGCAGCAACCTTTATTTCATTAAGTAATTATTTCTGCGCATCACTTCTCTAGCGCTAGAAGGTGCGCTTCTCGACCTTCTTTCATGGCGACGGTCTTGCATTCATCCGCAACTCGTTTACCGGTCTTGATATTAAAGAGCATCGCCTTAGGCCCAATGACCACCAAATCAAGTCCGCTGTCATGGTGCTTAAAACGCATGCTTCCTGGCAAAGAAACTTCTTTGTGCATCTCGTAAGACTTTGAGCGCCATTGCACTACTAATTTATTAGCAGGGCCGCTGGTAATGAAGCGCTCTTTGTTGCTGCAACTCCAAATATGCGGAACGGTAAGGGAGCTTTCTTGAGCTAGAACTAAGCCTGACGATGAAAGCATAAGGCAAAGCACTAGACC
>DBCI01000117.1:5116-7620 GCA_002292975.1 Polynucleobacter sp. UBA962
TCTTCGAGCAATTCATTTAAGGTGAGGGTCATGCGCTCACGCGAGAATGAATCAATCTCCAAGCCTTTGATCAGGGTGTACTCGCCATTGGCGCAGGTGACTGGGAAGCCATAAATAACCTCTGCAGGGATCTCATAATCACCGTGTGAGGCAATACCCATCGTGACCCATTTCCCATTAGTACCTAGGATCCAATCGTGCACATGATCGATGGCGGCATTCGCAGCAGACGCTGCAGAAGAAAGTCCGCGCGCCTCAATAATCGCTGCACCGCGTTTACCAACAGTAGGAATAAAGACATCCTTGTTCCATGCTGCATCATTAATCATATCTTTGACCGACTGGCCATTAATGCTTGCAAAGCGATAGTCGGGATACATCGTAGGGCTGTGATTGCCCCAAACAATCAGTTTCTCGATATCGGCAACGGCTTTGTTGGTCTTACTGGCCAACTGTGAGAGGGCACGATTGTGATCGAGACGCAACATCGCAGTGAAGTTCTTGGAGGGCAGGCTTGGTGCAGATTTCATGGCGATGTAGGCATTGGTATTGGCGGGATTACCAACCACTAAGACCTTGACTGTTCGCTTGGCAACTTGGTCTAAGGCCTTGCCTTGCGCCGTAAAGATCTGTGCATTGGCAGAGAGTAGATCTTTGCGCTCCATGCCGGGGCCACGAGGACGCGCACCAACGAGAAGGGCAACGTCAATATCCTTGAATGCGGTCATCGGGTCGCTGTGCGCGCTCATACCGCCTAGCAATGGAAAGGCACAGTCCTCGATTTCCATCATCACGCCCTTAAGAGCTTTCTGCGCCTTCTCATCGGCAATCTCTAATAACTGCAAGATAACGGGTTGATCTTTGCCCAACATATCGCCATTGGCAATACGAAATAAAAGGGAATAACCAATTTGACCAGCTGCACCAGTGACAGCGACACGCATAGGGGCTTTTGCCATTACAAACTCCGGATAAATAACGTTAAAAAGAGAAACAGAACGATACCAAATCCGTAGTTTACATTTACACTTGCACTAAGTCTTCTATAAGATAAAAGATTAAAATGATTCATCATGCGAACGCTTGAACAATCCGCTAGTTTTAGCCCTCTATACCAGCAGATCAAAGAACTAATTTTAGGTAGCCTGCAGGCTGGCGAATGGCAACCTGGTCAAGCCATTCCGAGTGAAATGGACTTGGCAGAGCGCTATAAAGTTAGCCAAGGAACGGTCCGCAAGGCGATCGATGAATTAGCCTCTGAAAATCTCGTGGTGCGCCATCAAGGCAAGGGCACATTTGTGGCAAGTCATCGCGAAGAGGCAGTGCAATACCGATTCTTACGTTTAGTACCCGACAACGGCAAAGAGCTTATTTTGAAGAGTAAGTTCTTGAGTTGCGAGACTGTGCAGGCAAACGAGGCGCTTGCTCAGCAATTTGGTATTAAGAATAAGGACCCACTCATTCTGATTAAGCGGGTGCAATCGTTTTACGGCAAGCCGGTTGTTTACGAATTAATCTATTTATTAGCCGCTCGCTTTCAAGGGATCACGCTAGAGCACCTCACCAGTTGGGCTGGACCCTTGTACGGTTTCTACGAAACTGAATTTGCTACCCACATGGTGCGGGCTGAAGAGCACATTAAAGCTCTGGGTGCCGACCGCTTGGTTGCAGAGCATCTCTCCCTAAACGAGGCAGCTCCGGTTTTGCAGGTGGAGCGCAGAACCTTTACCTACGGTAATAAGACCGTTGAGGTCCGCGTGGCGCACTACGAGACCCAGGATCTGCACTATGCCAATGATCTCAATTAAGGCCAGTTACTACGCATAAATACTTAGCGGGCTAAATATAAATATGTATAGAATCAATACTTTAAAGATCGCAATCGAAAAAATGTCCACTTCACCTTACGTTTCTACTAGAATATGTTGCAATACAGCAATTATTAATAATTTGGCCTTATCAAGTCAGGATTACAACCAGCTATGAGTGACTCCCATCAGGACGCAAATACAGCCCAGCCTCGGCCGGTCTTTCGTAATATTGGTATTGCTCAATTGGCACAGTACCGTCTCCCATGGCCTGGCAAAGTGTCGATCCTTCACCGGATCTCTGGTGCTGCTTTATTCCTATTTCTTCCCTTTATCTTGTTTCTCTTCGATAAGAGCCTAGCCTCTGAAGTGAGCTTTGCTTACTTTGCCAATCTGATGAGCAATCCCATCATTCAATTAATTTGTCTGGGATTAATCTGGGGATTTATTCATCACTTTTGCGCTGGCATTCGCTACCTACTCTTAGACCTCGAGATGGGTGTTGATAAGGCCGCCGCCAATCGCTCTGCAATTAGCGTCATGATTATTAGTTTGGCATTAACTGCCATTGTTGGTCTGCGCCTCTTCGGTGTGTTTTAAGGAAAAGGATCAGGCGATGTCAAAAAATAACATTGGTCCAAAACGCTTAGTCGTTGGAGCGCATTACGGTTTAAAAGAATGGATGATTCAGCGGGT
>DBCI01000117.1:7702-13848 GCA_002292975.1 Polynucleobacter sp. UBA962
ACGGCTGGGCTGGTTTGTTTGCAAACCAGTTCATGAAACTCCTAACGCTGCTAGCGCTTCTCAGTCTTTTCTACCATGCCTGGATTGGGGTGCGTGATATCTGGATGGATTATGTAAAACCGGTTGGTATTCGTTTAACACTGCAAGTGCTCACCGTATTGTGGCTTGTGGGTTGCGCTGCGTATGCCATTCAAATCTTATGGAAAGTGTAAGGAATGACAGCCATTAAAAAATCCCTTCCCCGCCGACGCTTTGATGCGGTGATTGTGGGCGCAGGTGGCTCTGGTATGCGTGCTGCACTTCAGCTATCAGAAGCAGGTTTAAGTGTTGCTGTACTGAGTAAAGTATTTCCAACACGCTCGCACACGGTAGCTGCACAAGGCGGTATTGGTGCGGCTCTGGGCAATATGAGTGAAGACAATTGGCATTATCACTTTTATGACACCATCAAAGGATCGGATTGGTTAGGCGATCAAGACGCAATTGAGTTCATGTGTCGTGAAGCACCTAAGGTTGTCTATGAGTTAGAGCACTTTGGTATGCCCTTTGATCGAAACGCCGACGGCACAATCTATCAACGTCCCTTCGGCGGTCACACCGCTAACTACGGTGAGAAACCCGTACAGCGAGCATGTGCTGCTGCAGACCGCACGGGACATGCGATGTTGCATACCCTGTATCAGCGCAACATTCGTGCAAAAACCCATTTTTTTGTAGAGTGGTTAGCACTCGATTTAATCCGGGATGCACAGGGTGATGTGCTTGGTGTTACCGCGCTCGAGATGGAGACCGGTGAAGTTTATATTCTTGAGGCTAAGATTACTTTGATGGCAACCGGTGGCGCCGGACGGATTTGGTCTGCATCCACAAATGCTTACATCAATACAGGTGATGGCATGGGTATGGCCGCGCGCGCAGGACTACCGCTCGAGGATATGGAGTTCTGGCAGTTCCATCCCACCGGTGTTGCAGGTGCTGGCGTCTTACTAACCGAAGGATGTCGTGGTGAAGGCGGTATTCTGCGTAATAAAAATGGTGAGCGTTTTATGGAACGCTACGCACCCACCTTAAAAGATCTTGCCCCGCGTGACTTTGTATCGCGCTCAATGGATCAAGAGATTAAAGAGGGCCGTGGTTGTGGTCCAAATGGTGACTACATTGTTCTGGATCTGACCCACATTGGTGCTGAGACCATCATGAAGCGTTTGCCATCGGTCTATGAGATCGGTATGAACTTCGCTAATGTGGATGTCACTAAAGAACCGATTCCGGTTGTGCCCACGATTCATTATCAGATGGGTGGTATTCCTACCAATATTCATGGGCAAGTAGTGGTCCCTAAAAATGGCAACCCGAACAGTATTGTGGAAGGCCTTTATGCAATCGGCGAGTGCTCTTGCGTCTCGGTGCACGGTGCCAATCGTCTAGGCACTAACTCGCTCCTCGATTTACTGGTGTTTGGTCGCGCCGCAGGCAATCATGTCGTACAAGCCAACCTGAAAACTAGAGACCACAAAACGTTACCAGCAGATGCTGGTGAATACACCATGGAGCGGATTACAAAATTAGATGCAAGTAGCTCGGGTGAGTATGCTCAAGATATTGCCAACGATATTCGTAAGACCATGCAAACGTATGCCGGCGTCTTCCGTAATGAACAGTTACTTGCTGAAGGCGTGCGCAAAATGGCTGAGCTCACCGAGCGTGCCAAGCACCTGTGGCTCAAAGATAAATCAAAGATCTTTAATACCGCACGGATTGAAGCCTTGGAGATTGATAATTTAATTCAGACGGCTAATTCCACCATGATCTCAGCAGCAGCTCGCACTGAGAGTCGGGGTGCGCATTCCCATCACGAGTTTCCTAAGCGGGATGATGCTAACTGGATGAAGCACACCTTGTGGTTCGAGGGTAATCAATTGGAATATAAACCTGTTCAACTCAAACCCTTAACGGTGGATTCTGTGCCACCCAAAGAGCGCACGTTCTAACACTTGGATAAATACTATGAGTGATACCCGTATCTTTGAAATCTACCGCTACGACCCCGATGTCGATAAGGCACCGCGGATGGAGACCTATGAGCTTGAACTCCATGGCGAACGCATGCTCTTGGATGCGCTGATCTCACTTAAAAAGTTAGATGAAAGCATCTCTTATCGCCGCTCTTGCCGTGAAGGTGTATGTGGCTCGGATGCGATGAACATCAATGGTAAGAATGGCTTAGCGTGCTTAACCAATATGCGTTCATTGCCTAAAAAGATCACCTTGCGCCCATTGCCTGGACTACCAGTCGTTCGTGATCTCATCGTCGACATGACCTTATTCTTCAAGCAGTACTTATCCATCAAGCCGTATTTGATTAACGAGAGCCCTCCACCGGAGAAAGAGCGTTTACAAAGTCCTGCCGAGCGCGAGGAGTTGGATGGTTTATATGAGTGCATCTTATGTGCTTCATGCTCAACCTCCTGCCCATCGTTCTGGTGGAACCCCGATAAATTTGTGGGACCCGCAGGACTCTTGCAAGCCTATCGCTTTATTGCTGACAGCCGTGATCAGGCAACTGGTGAGCGTTTGGATAATCTCGAGGACCCGTATCGTCTGTTCCGTTGTCACACCATCATGAACTGTGTGGATGTATGCCCCAAGCATCTCAATCCAACAAAAGCGATTGGCAAGATTAAAGAGTTGATGGTGCGTCGGGCGGTATGAGCCTGGATGCCAAGCAGTTGTATCACCTTCGGAGTGCAGCACGGCGTGGTTTATTAGAAAACGATTTAATCCTGGAGCGTTTCTTTCAACGACATGCTTCAGAGTTAACTGAAGATTTAGGAGCAGCATTGTCTGAGCTATTAAAGCTGGATGACAATGATTTGCTTGATCTCTTACTCGCTCGGAAGGAGTTAAGTCCGGACCAGGATACAGAGACAGGTAGGGTGGTGTTGAGTATGTTGCGTCAGCGATAATGCATGTATAACGTATTAATCGATATTAGGACAGAATCATGATTGAATCGAATATCAAAGCCAAGCTTTCTTTCTCGGACGGCACTCCCGATATCGAGTTACCTATTTATAAGGGCACACAAGGTCCAGACGTGATTGATATTCGGAAGCTCTATGGTCAGACCGGTAAGTTCACCTACGACCCAGGCTTCTTGTCTACGGCATCATGCAGTTCAAAGATTACCTTTATTGATGGCGATAAAGGCGAGTTACTCTATCGTGGCTATCCTATTGAGGAACTTGCCACTAAATGCGACTTCTTAGAGGTCTGCCAACTCTTGATTGGTGGCGAGTTGCCAAATGCCAAACAAAAGGCTGACTTTGAAGATCTGGTGATTCATCACACCATGGTGCATGAGCAAATGCAGTTCTTTCTGCGCGGCTTCAGACGTGATGCCCACCCCATGGCTGTGTTGACAGGTTTGATCGGGGCAATGGCTGCGTTCTACCACGATGAGATTGATTACAGCGAACCAAAAGCGCGCGAGATTGCTCAGATCCGCTTAATTGCTAAGATGCCTACCTTAGTCGCTATGTCCTATAAGTATTCGATTGGACAGCCCTTTATGTATCCGGACAATAGCTTGTCCTACACCGCTAACTTTATGCGCATGATGTTTGCCACCCCATGCGAGCCCTATAAAGTCAATCCTGTGTTGGTGAAAGCCTTGGATCGTATCTTTACCTTGCATGCCGATCATGAGCAAAATGCTTCCACCTCCACTGTCCGCTTAGCCGGCTCATCGGGCACTAATCCATTTGCAGCAATCTCTGCTGGTATTGCCTGTTTGTGGGGTCCAGCCCATGGTGGTGCTAATGAAGCCTGCCTAGAAATGCTCACCTCGATTCAGGCAAATGGTGGGGTTGAGAAGATTGGTGAGTTTATTGCTCAAGTGAAAGATAAAAACTCGAATGTGCGCCTGATGGGGTTTGGACATCGCGTTTATAAAAACTTTGATCCGCGCGCCAAGTTAATGCGTGAGACCTGTCATGAAGTACTCAAAGAATTGGGCTTAGAGAATGATCCTTTGTTCAAATTAGCCATGACTCTTGAGAAAATTGCCCTAGAGGACGACTACTTTGTGGGTCGCAAGCTCTATCCGAATGTGGATTTCTATTCCGGAATCGTGCAGCGCGCTCTTGGTATTCCGACCGAAATGTTCACCTGTATCTTTGCCTTAGCCAGAACCGTGGGTTGGATTGCTCAGTGGGAAGAGATGATTACTGATTCTGAGTACAAGATCGGGCGCCCCCGCCAATTATTTGCTGGCGCAACGCCACGCAAGGTGCCAGCCATTTCTGAGCGAAAATAAGTGTTTTAATCGAATTGCTTTAACAAAGGCTCTGCATGCGAACGCTTTACGACAAATTATGGGATGAGCACGTGGTGCACTCCGAAGAGGATGGCACTGCGACCCTCTACATTGATCGTCAACTGCTGCACGAAGTAACTAGTCCACAGGCATTTGAGGGCTTGAGCTTGGCAACGCGGCCTGTGTGGCGTATCTCAGCCAACTTAGCGGTCTCGGATCACAATGTACCAACCACCGATCGTAGCGAAGGGATTGCGGATCCAGTCTCCAAGTTGCAGGTGGATACCTTAGATCAAAATTGCGATCGTTATGGGATTACTCAGTTCAAAATGAACGACCTACGCCAAGGTATCGTGCACGTGATTGGCCCTGAGCAAGGCGCTACTCTGCCAGGCATGACCGTCGTTTGTGGAGACTCGCATACCAGCACGCATGGAGCATTCGGGGCTCTGGCATTTGGAATCGGCACCTCAGAGGTTGAGCACGTACTAGCCACCCAAACTTTGCTGATGAAGAAAAGCAAGAACATGTTGGTGCGCGTCGAAGGGCGTTTGCAGCCCGGCTCCTCAGCAAAAGATATTGTCTTAGCGGTGATTGGGAAGATTGGTACTTCCGGTGGTACGGGTTACACCATTGAGTTTGCTGGTGAGACCATTCGGGATTTATCGATGGAAGGGCGTATGACCATCTGCAATATGGCGATTGAGGCAGGCGCGCGAGCCGGCCTTGTTGCGGTGGATGAGACCACGATTGAGTATATTCAGGGTCGTCCTTATGCACCAAAAGGAGAGGCATTACGTCTTGCCTTGCAATACTGGAGAGGCTTGCATTCTGATCCTGATGCACAGTTTGATCAAGTGGTTGAGCTGCGGGCTGAAGAGATCATCCCGCAACTAACCTGGGGAACCTCACCCGAGATGGTGATGCCAATTAACGGCCGAGTGCCCGATCCAGAGCGCGAGCGCGATCCTAACAAACGTCAAGCGATGGAACGTGCCTTACAATACATGGGCCTAGAACCCAATATGCCCCTTGATACTATTTATGTGGATAAGGTATTTATTGGTTCATGCACCAATAGCCGTATTGAGGATCTACGCGCTGCTGCCAAAGTGGTAGAGCGATTAGGCAAAAAAGTAGCGACGAGTGTGAAACAAGCCTTAGTGGTACCTGGGTCAGGACTTGTCAAAGTACAGGCAGAGCGCGAGGGCTTAGACCGGGTCTTTAAAGCGGCCGGCTTTGAGTGGCGCGAACCAGGTTGCTCGATGTGCTTAGCCATGAACGCGGATCGCCTAGAACCTCAAGAGCGATGTGCTTCTACCTCTAACCGTAACTTTGAAGGTCGTCAGGGTGCAGGCGGTAGAACTCATTTGGTGAGCCCGGCAATGGCGGCTGCCGCGGCTATTGAAGGTCACTTTGTCGATATCCGTAAGATCGCCTAATCTTTTCTACAATAGAGTCCTATGAAAACCAGCCCCTTAATTATTTCTCTCTTCATTGCTACAAGTCTAGTTGCATGTTCAAACACCATGACCGGGCTTGGTAAAGACTTGCAAGAGGTGGGTAAGAAAATGGACCCCCAAGCAAAGCCAGTTGAGACCGCCCCTAGTGCACCCAGCACCAAGCCCAACAAAGATGTAACGATTACCCCGGTTAAATAAATGGATGCATTTACAGTCTACAAGGGCTTAGTGGCCCCATTGGATCGAGAGAATGTGGATACTGATGCCATCATTCCGAAGCAGTTTCTAAAATCCATCAAGAAGACCGGATTTGGACAGAACCTCTTTGACGAATTACGTTACCTAGATCATGGCGAGCCAGGACA
>DBCI01000117.1:13856-17358 GCA_002292975.1 Polynucleobacter sp. UBA962
GATTGCTCGAAGCGCCCATTAAACCCTGATTTTGTGTTGAACCAAACACGCTACCTAGGTGCTGGCGTTCTCTTGGCCCGAAAGAACTTTGGTTGTGGTAGCTCGCGTGAGCATGCGCCTTGGGCTTTATCGCAATTTGGCTTTCGTGCCATTATTGCCCCCAGTTTTGCCGACATCTTTTTCAATAACTGCTTTCAAGAATGGCGTATTGCCCGTCGTTCTGACCGAACAGCAAGTGGATCACCTCTTTAATGAGACCAAGGCCTTCCCTGGGTATCAACTCACGATTGATTTGGAGCGGCAAGAGGTCATTGCGCCTGATAACCGAAGCTATTCTTTTGAAGTAACACCATTTAGAAAGTATTGCCTAGTCAATGGTTTAGATGATATTGGTCTAACCCTGCGGCATGCCGATAAAATAAAGGCATTTGAGGCAGAGCGCTTATTGCGGATGCCATGGCTTGCAACCCAGCTCCCGTAGTGGATTACTGGCTCGCAGGCTTCATGAACGCAGCATAAAAAAGGTTATCTATGAATATCGCAGTACTCCCGGGCGATGGTATTGGCCCGGAAATCGTGGCTGAGGCTGTTAAGGTCCTCAAGGCACTTCAATTACCCATCAGCATGGAAACTGCACCGGTTGGTGGGGCGGCTTATGACCTTGCAGGTCATCCTCTGCCACCCGCAACCTTGGATTTAGCTAAATCAGCAGATGCCATTCTGTTTGGTGCAGTGGGTGACTGGAAATACGACACCTTGGCACGTGAGCTGCGACCCGAGCAAGCAATTTTGGGATTACGCAAACATCTCGCACTCTTTGCTAACTTCCGACCCGCTATTTGTTATCAAGAACTCACTGCAGCATCGAGCTTAAAGCCTGAGATTGTGGGTGGATTGGATATCTTGATTGTGCGTGAGCTCAACGGCGATATCTATTTTGGTTCCCCTAAAGGCATCCGCAATGCACCCGATGGCTTGTTTGCTGGTGCCCGTGAGGGATTTGACACCATGCGCTATAGCGAACCCGAGATTGAACGTATTGCCCATGTGGCATTTGAGGCGGCACGCAAGCGTCATCGCAAAGTATGCAGTGTCGATAAATCGAATGTGCTGGAGACCTCACAACTCTGGCGTGAGGTGATGACCCGTGTTGCCAAAGAATACAGCGATGTTGAGATCAGCCATATGTATGTGGATAACGCCGCGATGCAATTGGTTAAGGCACCAAAGTCTTTTGACGTGATCGTGACCGGTAATTTGTTTGGGGATATTTTGTCGGATGAGGCGGCAATGCTTACTGGCTCCATTGGCATGTTGCCATCTGCTTCCTTAGATAAGAACAATAAGGGCTTGTATGAGCCAAGCCATGGCTCTGCCCCCGATATCGCTGGCAAGGGGATTGCTAATCCTTTAGCCACCATTCTGTCTGCAGCCATGATGTTGCGTTTCTCACTGAACCTCCCAAAAGAAGCGGAGCGGATTGAGACTGCGGTCCAAAAGGTTTTGGCACAGGGTTTGCGTACCGCCGATATTTATACCGAAGGTACACAAAAAGTATCAACTGCCCAAATGGGCGACGCCGTAGTAAAAGCATTAGGGTAGTCATTGATTAATCGATAAGTACATATTTTTATGGCACACACTCCTCTCGTAAATCCTGTAGTTGGTTTCGTTGGTTGGCGCGGCATGGTGGGCAGCGTCTTGATGCAACGCATGCAAGACGAAAACGATTTTGCTCATATTGAACCCGTATTCTTTAGCACCAGTAATGCGGGTGGTGAGGCCCCTCTGATTAACGGTAAGAAGGTAGCAAAAGCAGAGACTCGTTTGCACGATGCCAATGATCTTAAAATGCTCGCCCGTTGTGATGTGATCCTTAGCTGTCAAGGCGGTGATTACACCAAGGCAATCTATCCCGCTTTGCGTCAACAAGCTTGGCAAGGCCATTGGATTGATGCAGCTAGCACCTTGCGCATGGAAAAGGATGCGGTGATCGTCTTAGATCCGATTAACCGCTCCGTCATTGATCAAGCCTTAAGCGCAGGTGGCAAGAACTGGATTGGGGGTAATTGCACCGTTAGTTTGATGATGTTGGCCGTGGGCGGTCTCTTAAAGAGTGGAATGGTTGAGTGGATTAGTGCCATGACCTATCAAGCAGCCTCCGGAGCCGGCGCAGCCAATATGCGCGAGCTCCTCGAACAAATGGGTAGCTTGCATCACAGCGTTGCAAGTGAGCTCGCAAATCCATCCTCATGGATCTTGGATATTGATCGCAAAGTTGCGCAAACCATTCGGTCAGAGCAGTTCCCAAAAACAAACTTTCGGAACACCGCATTGGCTGGTAGCCTCATACCTTGGATTGATGTGCCAGTAGAACATGGCCAGACTAAAGAAGAGTGGAAGGCTGGCGCAGAATGCAACAAGATTATGGGTAAGCCACCATTTAGATCGCTCGGCAGTATTCCGATTGATGGCATCTGTGTGCGTGTTGGTGCGATGCGTTGCCATTCGCAGGGCCTCACCATCAAGCTCAAGAAAGACATTCCTTTGCCTGAGATTGAGGCGATGCTTGCTGCGGATAATCAATGGGTCAAAGTGGTTCCGAATGAGCGTGAGATCACTGAACGTGAGCTTTCTCCTGCTGCTGTCAGTGGTACCATGACCATTCCTATTGGGCGCTTACATAAATTAGCGATGGGCCCTGATTATTTGGGAGCGTTCACTGTTGGCGATCAACTATTGTGGGGTGCTGCTGAGCCCTTACGTCGCATGTTGCGGATTTTGCTAGAAAGATAAAATGACCCGGTCTTTAGTTCCGCAGATGCTCATTCAATGGCTTGTATTGGCCATAGTGAGTTGTTTCGTGTGGACTACTGCCCAAGCGATAACGCTTGGATCGCCGGTGATGTTATCTAAACCCGGTGAGCCTCTCAAGGTAGAAATACCGGTCAAAGCAAAACTCGAGGATAAAAGTACCCTTGAGACAATTAGCATTGAGCTTGTACCTAAATCAGAATATGACCGTCTAGGCGTCTCCAGCAAGATACTGGATTACATACCAAGTATTGCTATACGCAAAGGAAGCTCAGGTCAGCAGATCATTACGATTGAGGCGGATAGGGTGATTGAAGTGGATCAAGATCCCTTTATCGACATCATCGTTGGCTTGAAGTGGGCCAACGGAGGACTTGCAAAACCTTACACCTTGATGGTTGGCGATGTTACGAAAGTGGTCGTTAGGCCAGGCCAGACCCTGAGTGAGATTGCTTTGCAAATGACCCCGCAACTAAGCGGTGCAGATATGGACGAGGCAATACTTGCGCTGTATAAAGCCAATCCGGATGCATTCATTGGTGGCAGTATTCATCGTTTGATTGCAGGAGCTGAACTAAGTAAGCCTGATGCCAGTATTCTGCGCTCCATTACCCCGAGTGAAGCCAAAGAGTTTGTGATTGAGTCGAATCAAACGTGGATTGAGCAAAATGCACAAGCGGGGCAAAAA
>DBCI01000117.1:17426-25677 GCA_002292975.1 Polynucleobacter sp. UBA962
CTCAAAATTGGGCCAGGAGCTGGAGCGGATGCCGATACGCGCCGTTATATTGAAGAGATCGTTGTCCAAGAAAAAGCACTTGCACAAACGAAGACTAAGCTTGCTGAGCTGGAAAAGAATATTGCAGACCTGCAAAAATTACTCGATGCACGCAAGCAAAGCGCTTCTGCAGAAATTGGCTCCAACACCACGCCACAAAATGATCCCTGGCAAGCACTTGCCGTTGGCTTAATCTTTATTGCAGTTACCGGCATCTTATTGCTAGCCTTAGTACGTTACACAAGGCGTAAAGAGGAGATGGCAAACGCGGCAGAGGTGCCGCAAAGGGCTGCTGCCATATTGGCAGAATTGGATCTCAATCTGGAACCGAGTCCTCCGGCCGAGATGCCAGCGGCTGAGTCTCTGCGAGTCAAGCTCAATTTAGCCAAGGCCTACATCACCATCGAAGATTTTGCTGCTGCTCGCAAGGCTATCGAGGAGATATTACTTGTTAGTAATCAGGTAGACCCGCAAATGACGATATCTGCAAAGAGCTTGTTGTCCGAGATTAATCAACGTAGCGATTCTTAAAATCATGCGCATTGCCTTGGGTGTGCAGTATGACGGCAGTGCGTATTGTGGGTGGCAAATTCAGCCCGATCAAGCAACGGTTCAACAAACCCTCGAGCATGCGATCGCCCAATTCATTGGCAAGAAGGAACTGGTGCGCGTGACTGCTGCTGGGCGAACCGATACCGGTGTCCATGCACTTGGTCAGGTTGTGCACTTTGATGCCGATGTGGAACGCGATGAATGGTCATGGGTGAGAGGGATCAATACGTTTTTACCCAATGATGTTGTTGTCAATTGGACAAAGGTAGTGCCCCCCGATTTTGATGCTCGCTTTAGTGCCCACGAGCGAACTTATATCTACGCCATTGTTGCCGGCCCAACTCGCTCACCGACCCTGGCAAAACGGGTGGGCTATCACATGATGCCCAGTGGCCAGTGGTTTGATGCCAGTGCGATGCAAATCGCTGCAGACTATTTAATTGGTGAGCAGGATTTTTCATCCTTTCGGGCGTCTGAGTGCCAAAGTAAAACGCCCATGAAACACCTATATGAATGCAGCATCACCAGCGAGCAACCATTTCTTTACTTCAAGATACGTGCCAATGCCTTCTTGCATCATATGGTGCGCAATATTGTGGGAAGTCTTTTGGTGGTTGGTCAGGGTAAACAAAAGCCCGAGTGGATTAAGACGGTCTTGCAAGCAAAAAATCGAGAGTTGGCAGCCCCCACCTTTGCACCCGATGGCTTATATCTAATGCAAGTGGGCTATCCCCAGCACCTAGCAATTCCTGCTCCGCATTGGCAAAATGCCTGGCTGCCAAAAGAGCTTATGCTTTCGGTATAAGCTAGACGAACAAAACAATGGGATTACTCGATTACACCCCCAATACCAGCAGAATCAAGATCTGTGGCTTACGCACACCTGCCGATATTGAGGCGGTAATTAAGGCCCAGGTTGATGCCATTGGTTTGGTGTTTTATCCACCCAGCACTCGCGCAATTGCGCCCGAAGATGCTGGCGCCCTGATTGGGCAACTCCCCAAAGGGATTGATGCCGTGGGCCTAGTAGTAAATCCGACGCCTAATCAGATTGAGGAGATCAGGGCGAACGCGGCCATCACGATGTGGCAGTTTCATGGGGACGAGACCCCCGAGCAATGTAAACGCTTGGCGGGCGGCTTACCTTGGATAAAAGCAGCCCGAATTGGGCAATCCTTCAACTTTACCGAATTTTCCCTACAATATAGGGATGCAGCCGGCTTTTTGCTAGATGCCCTAGTTGAGGGCTATGGTGGAAGCGGTACAACTTTTGATTGGAATCAAATACCAACATCATGGGCAAACGCAAACGCGCCTCGGGTCGTTTTGAGTGGTGGATTGAACGCGCACAACGTCGGTGAGGCAATTGGGCTTCTACATCCTTGCGCGCTTGATATCTCCAGCGGAGTTGAAATCAGTAAGGGTGTAAAAGATGCAGCATTGATCCAGCAGTTTGTGGATGCTGTTCGGGTGGCTGATCGTAATTGCCACTCGTAATCATTAATTAACCCAGCGTTTTAATACAGTCGAGGTACCTATGTACGATAAACCAGATGCACGTGGACACTTTGGTCCCTATGGCGGCATTTTTGTGTCAGAGACACTCATGTTTGCGCTTGAAGAACTCAAGCAGGCTTATGCTAAATATCAACATGATCCAGAGTTTCTAGAAGAGTTTCGGTACGAGCTCAAGCATTTTGTCGGTCGACCATCGCCGGTCTATCACGCCAAACGCATGAGCGAACAACTTGGTGGCGCACAGATCTATTTCAAGCGAGAAGATCTTAATCACACCGGCGCTCACAAGATTAATAATGTGATTGGTCAAGCAATGCTAGCCAAGCGCATGGGCAAACCCCGCATTATTGCTGAGACCGGGGCAGGGCAGCATGGGGTGGCAACTGCAACCATTTGTGCCCGCTTTGGTTTGGATTGCACGGTCTATCAAGGCTCAGTTGATGTGGCTCGTCAAGCACAAAACGTGTATCGCATGAAGCTTCTGGGCGCTAAGGTCGTACCCGTTGAGTCGGGCAGTAAAACGCTGAAAGATGCATTAAACGAAGCCATGCGTGATTGGGTTACTAATGTGGAGAACACATTTTACTTAATTGGTACTGTTGCAGGCCCACATCCTTATCCGATGATGGTTAGAGATTTTCAGACTGTGATCGGTGAGGAATGCAAAACCCAAATGCCGGAGATGATCGGACGGCAACCCGACTACGTTATAGCGTGCGTGGGTGGTGGCTCTAATGCTATGGGTATTTTTTATCCCTATATTGATGTTCCCAATGTGCAGCTTATTGGCGTTGAAGCGGCCGGCCGAGGTATGAGCATTGGCGAGCACTCCGCTGCATTGTGTGCGGGTAAGCCAGGCATACTGCATGGCAATCGTACCTATCTCTTGCAAGACGAGAACGGACAAATTGCCGAGACCCATTCGGTCTCCGCAGGAATGGACTACCCTGGTGTGGGGCCTGAACATGCATGGTTAAAGGATTTAGGAAGAGCGCAGTATGTTGCAATCTCTGATGTTGAGGCCTTGAAGGCCTTTCATGATTGTTGCCAAATCGAAGGCATCATTCCTGCCCTAGAACCATCTCATGCGATCGCCTATGCTTATAAACTAGCACCGACCTTATCAAAAGATAAGGTGATCTTGTTAAATTTATGCGGTCGAGGTGATAAAGATATGCATACCGTGGCACAGGCCACAGGTTCGGAAGGCTAAGCACTATGTCGAAGATTGCAGCAGTATTTGCAGCCCTGAAGGCTCAAGGAAAAAAAGGCTTGATCCCTTTTGTAACGGCTGGGGATCCGCATCCAAACATGACCGTCGATGTCATGCATGCCTTGGTAAAGGGTGGGGCTGACATTATTGAGTTGGGTGTGCCGTTCTCTGACCCCATGGCCGATGGTCCTGTGATTCAACGTTCATCAGAGCGTGCACTTGCGCAGGGTGTGACACTGCGCCAGTGCTTAGAGAATGTCAAAACCTTTCGGACCCAAAATCAGCAAACCCCAGTAGTTTTGATGGGCTACGCCAATCCGATTGAGCAAATGGGGCATGCAGAGTTTGCCAAAGCTGCTAAGGAAGTCGGTGTCGATGGCGTATTGATTGTGGATTACCCCCCTGAAGAGTGCGCAGAATTTGCAAAGCAAATGCGTAGCAATGGCATTGACCCCATATTCTTATTAGCACCAACATCCAGTCAGCAACGGATTGCGCATGCAGCGCAAATTGCAGCCGGCTATATTTATTACGTTTCCTTACGAGGCGTAACCGGTGCAAATACACTAAATACCAGTGATGTTGCGAGCGTCCTACCGCTCATTCGTCAAGAAACAAACATCCCCGTAGCAGTCGGCTTTGGGATTCGGGATGCGGCGAGTGCCAAAGCGGTCTCGCTAACTGCCGATGCGGTAGTCATTGGCAGTCGGATTGTGCAACTCTTGGAGGATGCCAAACTAGGAGAAGAACTTGCTTCTCTAGAGCGCTTTATTCATGAAATCCGCCGCGCCTTAGACCATTAACGAGGATCGTTACAATAACGCCATGAGCTGGATTGATAAAATTCTTCCGCCCCAGATCCAACAAAGCGATCCGGCTAATCGCAAGACTGTGCCTGAAGGATTGTGGGTAAAGTGCGGTGGTTGTGAAGCGGTTCTGTACAGCACCGATATCGAGGCCAATCTCTCGGTTTGTCCTAAGTGCGGTCACCACATGCGCATTAATGCGCGCAAACGCCTCGATCATTTATTAGATCCCAAACCACGTACCGAGATTGGCGACACCGTATTCCCAGTGGATGCCTTGAAGTTCAGGGACAGTAAAAAATACCCAGATCGTTTAAAGCAAGCTAATGATGTTTCTGGAGAATCAGAAGCATTGGTAGTGATCGCCGGCAAGATTGAATCAATCCCCGCTGTAGTTGCCTGCTTTGAGTTTGAGTACATGGGCGGCTCGATGGGTTCGGTCGTCGGTGAGCGTTTTGTGCGCGGCGTACAAGAAGCCATCAATAAAAAATGCGCGTTCATTTGCATTACGGCAACCGGTGGCGCCCGTATGCAAGAGAGCCTACTCTCCCTCTTGCAGATGGCCAAAACAAATTCGATGTTGACCAAGCTCTCGCAAGCAGGTCTACCTTACATCAGTGTATTGACGGATCCCACGATGGGTGGTATCTCTGCGAGCTTTGCCTTCATGGGTGATGTGGTGATGGCAGAGCCTAAAGCCTTAATTGGTTTTGCAGGGCCGCGCGTGATCGAGCAAACCGTGCGCGAGAAACTACCCGAAGGTTTTCAGCGCTCGGAGTTCTTAATGCAAAAGGGCGGTATTGACATGATTGTTGATCGCCGAGAGATGCGTAAAGAAATTGCGCACCTATTGGCTCTATTACAAAATGTTCCAGCCGACAAATTACCTAAGCAATTACTCAACTCTAGTGGTTCGAGCTAAGTCGTGCCGGAGACCCCACAGAACAAGGCGATCCTCTTTACCAACCTAGATGAGTGGCTAGCTCATTTAGAGACCGCTCACCCCGTCGGTATCGATATGGGGCTCGTGCGTATTAATCGAGTTAAAGAGTCCCTGGGCCTGCAGTTCCATTGCCCCGTCATTACCGTGGGCGGTACCAATGGCAAGGGCTCGACATGTGCATTTCTAGAAAGTATTTTGTTAGCATCAGGTTATCGAGTTGCCTGTCACACTTCACCTCACTTACTGCGCTTTCATGAGCGCGCGCGGATTCAGGGTCGTGAAGCAACGGATGCTGAGCTCTTGCAATCCTTTAATCGGGTCGAGCAAGCACGGTGTCGGATTGAGAATGCGCCGACCTTAACGTATTTTGAGTTCACCACCTTAGCCATCATGGATCTCTTTGCCAATGCTGGGATTGAGGTGGCGATTTTGGAAGTCGGGATGGGCGGTCGCTTGGATGCCGTCAATATTGTGGATGCGGATTGTGCCATTGTCACCAGTATTGATCTTGACCATATGGCGTATTTGGGGAACACCCGTGAGGCCATTGCATTTGAGAAGGCCGGCATCTTCCGTAAGAACGCAAGTGCCATTTGTGGTGATCCAGTTCCACCCCAAAGCTTAATTGACCATGCCAAAGCCATTGGTGCAGATTTATGGCTGATGGGCAAAGACTATGGTTTTGAGGGCGATCAACAACAATGGGGATGGTCCGGACGAGGAAAGCGTTTTAGTGGTTTGGCGTATCCTGCATTACGAGGCGCCAATCAATTACTCAATGCCTCTGCTGTAATTGCTGCTTTAATGGCCTTGCACGATCGCCTACCAGTGAGCGCACAAGATATACGCAATGGCTTTGCCTTAGTAGAGTTACCGGGACGGTTTCAAGTGCTTGCAGGTAAACCAACGATTGTGATGGATGTGGCCCATAACCCCCATGCGTCTGCAACTCTGGCACAAAGTCTCGATAAGATGGGATATCACCCGTATACCTTTGCCATATTTGGAGCAATGGCCGATAAGGATATCGATGGGGTTCTTAAACCAATGATGGATTTGGTGGATTATTGGTACTGCACCGATTTACTAACAGCGAGGGCTGCCAAAGCAAGTGATCTTGCCAAACAGATTCGGCTGCTGGGTAAAGAGGCAGAGGTATTTTCTGGGGCGGGTAGCGCTTATCAAATGGCTTTGGATAAAGCGGGTGAGGGTGATAGAATTGTGATCTTCGGATCCTTTTATACAGTTGCGGGCGTAATGGCTTATCGAAATAATCAGGCACATTGATCCATGACCTTCATATCGAATCTATTTCGACGTAAATCCGACCCTCAAAAAATTGAGCCCCTTGCAAGGCGCCCAATTGCCAAACGTCCAAAATCAAACGAAGAGTCGGTCCAAGACCCAAGCCTTACTGAAGATCCTGAGAAGCAACGCGCGCGCCATCGTTTAATCGGTGCTGCAACTCTCGTATTGATTGCGGTGATTGGTTTACCCCAGATCTTAGATAAAAAACCCAAGCCGGTTGCCAATGACATTACGGTTCAGATTGTGAGCAGTATTCCCAATCCAGCAGCTGGCATCTTAAACCCCGAGCCAGAGAAAAAAGTAAGTTCGGAATCCAAGCCGGAGACCAAGCTGGTTATCAAACCAGAGGTAAAACCAACGGTTGTTGTACCTCCCACGTCCAGTTTTTCATCTTCAGCCTCCTCAGCACCACCAGCACCGAGTTCAAATCCAGCTAGTAAGGGTCTAGGTCTTGCCCCCGGAGAAGAGTTAGTTGTTATTAGTAAAGATGTACCCGCTAGCGGAGAAGTGAGGGCTTCTGCTAATGGAAAGTTTGTCATTCAGATTGGGGCGTTTGCATCCGAAGAGCGGGCCAATGGATGGCTTGCAAAACTCAAAGAGAATAAGATTCCGTATTACGTGGTCATGCGCAACAATGCCGAAGGAACCAAACTATTTGTTTTGCGGGCCGGTCCCTTCTCTGAGCGCGAAGTAGCCGAGCAAGCAGAGAAACGTATTAGGGCATTAGGACTTAGCCCCCGATTAGTCGAACTCAATAAGACTTAATCATGGAACAGTTAAGCGCCATTCATCTCACGACCCTCGATTACTTTGCGATTGGTATTTTGGTGATCTCGGCGGCAGTGGGGGTATGGCGTGGATTATTCAGAGAGGTGATTGCATTGGCCTCTTGGTTCATCGCCGCCTGGCTTTCGTACCATTACTGCGATTATTTAGCCAGTGAGTGGTTATCTGCTTTCATTCCGAATGAGACCGCTCGTTTAGCGGCAGCATTCTTACTAATCTTTGTGGCGGTCTTAATTGGAGCTGGCTTATTGGCCAGAGCTTTGCAAAAAGTATTATCAACCGCTGGCTTAACCTTGGTTGATCGCTTCTTTGGACTCTTCTTTGGATTTGCTCGAGGTGTAGTGGTGTTGGTTGTTCTGGCAACATTGGGCGCATTAACCGGCGCACAACAAACTCACGCATGGCAAGCAGCGGCGATTCGACCCGCTCTGGAGCAGGGAACGAGCTTAATACGCTCTTGGTTACCAGAGAGTTGGGCTAAGCAGTTAAATGCAGTATCAATGACCGGCTCTAGTCGGTTGCCAGGGAGCTAAATATGTGCGGAGTGGTTGGAACAATCTCGCATCAACCCGTCAATCAACTTTTGTATGACGCACTCTTACTCTTACAGCATCGAGGTCAAGATGCAGCAGGGATTGCCACGATGCAAGGTAATTCCTTTGCGATGCATAAAGCCAATGGCCTAGTTCGTGACGTCTTTCGAACCCGTAATATGCGGAGCTTGGTCGGTAATGCGGGTATTGGTCAAGTTCGTTACCCAACCGCTGGTTCGGCAAGCAGTGAAGAAGAAGCTCAACCGTTTTATGTGAGTGCCCCATTCGGAATTATTCTTGCGCACAATGGTAATTTAACCAACGCACCCATATTACGCAGTGAGATGGCGTATCGCGATCGTCGTCATATCAATACAAATTCAGATACAGAAGTACTATTGAATGTCTTGGCCGATGAGTTGCAGAAAGAAACCAATAGCGCTGCCTTGGACGACGACTCGATCTTTAAAGCAGTAACAGGGCTTACTAAACGAGTGAAAGGCTCTTATGCGGTTGTATCCTTAATCGCAGGCTTTGGACTCTTAGCGTTTCG
>DBCI01000117.1:25754-28478 GCA_002292975.1 Polynucleobacter sp. UBA962
CCCGAGTGGATGTTGGCCTCTGAATCCGTGGCATTAGAAGGTCTTGGCTTTACTGTGGTTCGCGATGTAGAGCCTGGCGAAGCGATCTACATTGATATGGATGGTAATTTCCATGCGAGACAGTGCGCTAGCAATTCCTCGCTCAACCCCTGTATTTTTGAGTATGTTTATCTAGCTCGACCAGACTCCACGATTGATGGGGTCACGGTTTATAACGTGCGGATGCGGATGGGTGACTATCTTGCTGAGAAGATTCGAGCAGAGACCGATGTGAGCAAGATTGATGTAGTAATGCCGATTCCGGATTCGAGTCGTCCTGCTGCCATGCAGGTGGCTAAGCGTTTGGGCATTTCGTATCGTGAAGGATTCTTTAAGAACCGTTACATCGGTCGTACCTTCATCATGCCTGGTCAAGCGGTGCGTAAGAAATCCGTACGCCAAAAGCTCAATGCAATGCGGATTGAGTTCAAAGATAAAACGGTACTGATTGTGGATGACTCGATTGTGCGTGGCACGACCTCGTATGAGATTGTGCAAATGGCTAGAGAGTCGGGCGCTAAGAAAGTAATTTTTGCTTCAGCCGCCCCTCCGGTCCGATTCCCCAATGTGTATGGCATTGATATGCCAACCCGCAGTGAGTTGGTGGCGTATGGCCGTACGCATGATGAGATCAATCAATTAATTGGGGCAGACCAGCTGATCTATCAAAGTGTCGAGGATATGAAAAAAGCCGTACAAGATATCAACCCCAACATTAAGAACTTCGAGTCTTCTTGTTTTGATGGATGTTATATCAGTGGTGATATTACCGAAGCCTATCTGGATGCCCTTGAGGCGGCCCGTCATATTGCCAACACCGAAGAAGACCGCAAGAGCGACCCGAGTGATTTTGCTCGCTCTCAATTGCATCTGCAATTAGCAAACGGAGACTAAGCGATCGTAATGTGGTTTGTGCGGCATGAAGGGATGACAGCTTGGCCATTCCCTGTCAAACTAGAGCTCTTATGAAAAAACCCATCCGCGCTAAACCCAATATGAAGACTCTAGCACCCGAGACCATCGCGGTTCGGGCCGGGACGCGGCGCAGCTCGGACTTTCAAGAGCACTCAGAGGCTATGTTCTTAACATCTAGCTTTTGCTTTAACTCAGCCGAAGAAGCCGAGCATGGTTTTTCTCATGCTGACCAGGGATTTATCTACTCGCGTTTCACAAACCCAACCGTCAGCATGTTTCAGGACCGCTTGGCAGCACTTGAGGGTGGTGAGGCATGCATTGCAACCTCATCGGGTATGTCAGCAATCTTGACAACCGCGATGGCACATCTTCAGGCGGGCGATCATGTGATTTGCTCTAAGTCGGTGTTTGGGGCAACTACACAACTGTTCTCATCGATCTTGGGTCGTTTTGGGATTACCACGACCTATGTCGCGATTCATGATGTCAAGGCGTGGCAGGCGGCAGTGCAAAAAAATACTCGCCTGTTCTATCTTGAGACCCCATCGAATCCCTTAACCGAGATTGCCGATATTGCAGCCATTGCGAAAGTGGCCAAGAAAGCAAAGTCCCTATTCGTGGTGGATAACTGTTTCTGCACTCCTGCATTGCAAAAGCCCTTAGAGTTAGGTGCTGATGTCATCATTCATTCGGCAACCAAGTATCTCGATGGACAGGGTCGTGTCGTGGGTGGTGCGATTGTGGGTAGTACAGATTTTGTGATGGGCAAAGTATTTCCGTATGTGCGTACTGCGGGACCAACACTTTCAGCCTTTAATGCCTGGGTTTTCTTAAAAGGCTTGGAGACCCTCGATTTACGGATGAAGGCACAAAGTAATAATGCCCTAGCACTGGCACAGTGGCTAGAGAAGCAGCCTGGGGTGGAGAGGGTATTTCATCCAGGATTAAAGTCGCACCCCCAGCACGCATTAGCAAAGCGTCAGCAAAAAGCGGGTGGACCAATTGTTTCCTTTGTCTTAAAAGGTGGCAAGAAGGCGGCCTATCAACTCATTAATAAAACACGCCTGTGTTCAATCACGGCTAATTTAGGCGACACTCGCACTACCATTACCCATCCCGCAACTACAACGCACTGTCGCATTACACCGCAAGCCAGAAAAGAGGCGGGCATTGTTGATGGCTTAGTGCGGATTGCGGTAGGTCTTGAGAACATCGAAGACCTCAAGAACGATTTACAAGCCGGGCTTAAAAAATAGGAATGCTTGTTAAGTTCTAGGGTGCTGCATCAGCAGCACTCATAAAGCGACGTGGATCATTAATAGGGCGCAGTGGCATGATGTGGATTAAATCGCAATTGAACTCTAAGTAGACCAAGGCCGCTTGTTCTAAACCAAGACGCCTTACCTCGGCTGCAGACGCTTCCCAGGTTAGGGTCTCTGCAATCGCCTCAATGACAAACTCGATCACCGCAATTTGTCCCAGTGCACTGATGTGCTTCACCCTGCAGGGAATACGCCCGTCCTGTGAAGTGGAGTGAACGCTTAAGCCCGCTTGCGGAATAACCCAAGTCACTTGGGATTGGGGTGGGATCTTACCCTTATCGGTAATTTGGAAGGCCCATGGACTAGAGCCCCACTGCAATCTGCCTGCATTAAATACTCCCTGAAACAGATTGGGGATGCCGACTAATTGCGCAACTCTGGCATTGCGCGGTTTAGCAAACAAATCATTGGCATTGGCGGTTTGCAAACCTACTCCTTGATCAATCAC
>DBCI01000117.1:28542-29001 GCA_002292975.1 Polynucleobacter sp. UBA962
AATTGGAATGTGCAAGCGCTTGCGTAACTCAGCGAGGGTTTGGTACAGAGTTTGCCGAGTTGGAATATCAATGGCAGAGAAGGGTTCGTCAAGCAGTAAGATCTTGGGAGAGCGCGCCAATGCGCGGGCAAGGGCAACACGCTGTTGCTGCCCCCCCGAAATTTGTCTAGGTAGGCGGTTGGCCAACTCAGCAATATTCAGTTGTGCCAGCCAATCGTGCGCGCACTGTATTTGCTCAGCACGGCTTTCTCCATTGTTATGCAGAGCGATACGAACATTCTCGAGAGCACTTAGATGTGGAAACAATGCGTATTGCTGAAACAAAAATCCGCATGATCTCAGTGAGGCATCTTGTGCCACTCGGGGACCTCTTGCAGAATCGCGATTGAGCCAAACCCTATTGGCACATTCGATATGGCCCATCTCGGGGTGATGCAAACCTGCAATCGAGCGCAGAAC
>DBCI01000117.1:29145-30144 GCA_002292975.1 Polynucleobacter sp. UBA962
ATCCTGTTTGGGGTTTACCAAATACCCCATAAGAGACCGCAATGGCGATTAGGGAGATGATTAATAGAATCAGCGATAAGGAACCTGCACCTGCTGTATCAAAGGTCTGGACCTTGTCGTAGATTGCAATCGAGGCAGTTTTGGTTTCCCCGGGGATGGCACCACCCACCATGAGGACCACTCCAAACTCACCTAAGGTATGCGCAAAGGTCATTGCCGCACCGCTAAGAATGCCGCGCCAAGCGAGGGGAAGTTCAATTAAACGAAAGCGTTGCCAGGTGTTTAGACCGCTCACCTTGGCGGCCTCTTTGATCTCGAGAGGGATTGCCTCAAAAGCGCGCTGAATCGGTTGAATGGCAAATGGAAGATTCACAATCAAGGATGCAATTAATAAACCTGTGAAGGAAAAAACCAAAGGCTCACCGAATAGACTCTTTCCCGCAAACGCCACGATGAAGTAATAGCCCAAGACCGTTGGCGGCAAGACGAGGGGAAGAGCCAAGGCGGCCTCAGCCCATGATTTCCAAGAGCCAGCATCGGCGAGTCGGTGGGCTACCCAGATTCCGAATGGAATAAGCAGCACTAAGGTCCAAAAGGCCAGAGTGAGGGAAAGGGCGATGGCTTGGGTGTCTAGCAATTTATTTTATTCAATTAAATCAGTTACTTAAGAAATCTAATATGCTTCATTATGGGCTATTTTAGGTTCTAGGTGCTACTTGTGGGTTGATCTTTTGGGATGCTAATTAGGGTATCTCTGTATATGCATAAGGACAAATATTTCGTGTAATATTCGCAGTTACGCATATTTATGGCAAACCTATTAAAAAACCCCAAAAAGACTCCACCTGCGGAGATTAGTGAAGCCTTTGCAAAAAAACAATTGAGCAAGCAGCAAATGGAATCTTTATTTGTGGGTGTCTCAGAGTTCTTCGCAGTTCTATCCGAGCCATCTCGTCTACGTATCTTATACGCGCTATGTGAAGGCGAAAAATCCGTGAC
>DBCI01000117.1:30161-38579 GCA_002292975.1 Polynucleobacter sp. UBA962
GAAGTGATTGAGGCGTGCGGCTCCAGCCAAGCCAATGTATCGCGCCATTTGTCTGCATTACATCAAGCCAAAATATTAAACCGCCGCAAGCTTGGCACTACGGTCTTTTATGCCATTGAAGACCAAGCGACCTTGGAGATCTGCCAAAACATCTGTGCGCGCATTGCCGACGAACTTTTTTCTGAAATAAGTTAACCCCCATTTAATGTCTATCTTCCATACTGCAATGAACAAAACTTCCCCGAATACCCAAGCCCTCGAGTCCTGCAGTCGAATTCAGAAGGCGCCCGAGAACTTTCTATCGCAAGACGCCATCGCAGACATTACTCAGCATGGTACAAACGAGGAGCGTCGTGGGTTCTTGCGTAAGAGTTTTGTGGCAGCACTTGGTGGGGCCAGTGCCATTGGCGGTGGTCTCGCTATGGCAAACCCCAAAGGGGACCCTGCTATTTTGGAGAAACAAGAATGGCAAACCACGCTTGGTAAAAACGTAGCAACAGATCCTTATGGAATGCCATCGGTTTATGAGAAGAATCTAGTCCGCCGTGAGTCACCGGGCCTGACACGCGTATCGGCAGCATCGGTTGCTTTCACACCTTTGCAAGGACTCTTTGGCATCATTACTCCCAATGGTTTGCATTTTGAGCGTCACCATCAGGGTTGGTATAACCTCGACCCAAATAAACACCGTTTGATGATTAATGGTTTGGTGAGGAACGAAAAGGTATTCACCATGAATGACCTAATGCGTCTACCGTCGGTCTCGCGCATCCACTTTATTGAGTGTGGAGCCAATACCGGTTTGGAGTGGGGCAATGTAGCGGTTCCTACAGTGCAGTACACCCATGGAATGTTGTCGTGCTGTGAGTTTACGGGCGTACCACTCTCTACACTCCTCGATATCTGCGGTGCAGATCTTAAAAAAGGGAAGTATGTGCTGGCAGAGGGCGGCGATGGTTCTGGTATGACCCGAACGATGTCGATGGAAATGGCTTTGGACGATGTGATTGTTGCTTGGGGTATGAACGGTGAGATGCTGCGCCCTGAGAATGGATTTCCATTGCGTTTAGTGGTGCCCGGTGTGCAAGGCGTGAGTTGGGTGAAGTGGTTGCGCCGTATTGAAGTTGGTGATATGCCTTATGCTGCGAAAGACGAAGCGATTCATTACATTGATCTCATGCCTGATGGCCTGCATCGTCAATACACCTCGATTCAAGAATGTAAATCCGTTATCACCACCCCATCGGGTGGCCAACAACTCCTGGACAAAGGGTTTTATAACGTCAGTGGTCTGGCATGGTCAGGACGTAGCAAGATCAAACGAGTCGACGTTTCATTTGATGGTGGTAATAACTGGCGTACTGCTCGTCTTGAGACCCCGGTGCTTACCAAAGCGCTTACTCGTTTTAATATCGATTGGACCTGGGATGGCTCGCCGATCATTATGCAATCGCGTGCAATCGACGAAACCGGTTATGTACAACCGACCATTCGACAGTTAAGGGCAGTACGCGGTACGCGCTCGATTTATCACAACAATGCAATTCAATCCTGGAAGGTTGATACCAATGGCGAGGTCAGCAATGTTCAAGTCGGCTAATACAATCACAATGTCAAGATCAATCTTAAGCGCTCTCCTGCTTGCAGCCCTCGCAGTTTCTGCGAATACCAGTGCGATTGCACAAAGTGCTCCTGCAGCTAAGGCAAAACCTGCGTATTTAAATATCGGTCGCAATGCCACCCCAGCTGAAGTGGCCGCGTGGGATATTGATGTGCGCCCAGACTTTAAAGGACTTCCGGCTGGCTCTGGTTCGGTTGCGAAAGGCCAAGATCTTTGGGAGAAGCAATGCGCTAGTTGTCATGGCACGTTTGGTGAGTCTAATGAGGTATTCACACCGATCGCAGGGGGAACTTCAAAAGAGGATATTAAGACCGGTAAGGTTGCATCCCTCATGAGCGATAAGCAACCACAGCGCACTACCTTAATGAAGGTCGCTACGATTTCTACTCTATGGGATTACATTTATCGGGCGATGCCGTGGAATGCACCACGTTCATTATCGGCGGATGAGACCTATGCATTAGTAGCATTTATTCTTAACTTAGGCGAAGTGGTGCCCGATGACTTTGTGCTCTCCAATAAAAATATGGTGGCAACTCAGGCACTCATGCCCAACCGAAATGGCATGACCCAAAAACATGGCTTATGGACTGTGAAGGCTGCTGGGGATGTAAAAAATACTGCCTGTATGAGTAACTGCGCCCAACACGTTGCGATTGGTTCGGTCTTGCCTGACTATGCACGTAATGCGCACAATAATCTTGCCGAACAAAATCGGGAGTATGGTCCTTATCGGGGTGTTGATACCACCAAGCCTCCATTGGCTGCATTGCCCACTGGCGGAATGATGATGGTTTCAACAGCAAGTGCCGCTCCAAAAGTAGCAGGTCCAGCAGATCTATTTAAGAAAGAGAACTGCTCGGCCTGTCATGCGCCGGCAGCGAAATTAGTAGGCCCATCGATTGCGGATGTTGCTAATAAGTACAAGGGCGTTGCAACAGCACAAGCGATGCTCGAGAAGAAAGTAAAAGCAGGTGGCGGCGGGGTATGGGGCGCCATTCCCATGCCAGCACAAGGGCAGTTATCGGATGCCGATAATAAAGTTTTGGTGCAGTGGATGCTCAATGGAGGTAAGTAATTAAGGGTTATTACTAACAAGGGTGTTAGTCTTAACCCTTTATAGTTTCAGTATATAAATTAATAAATTAGTCGATGTAGATAAAAAGGAGTTTTTATGAATCAGCAACGTCGTGATGTACTTAAGTATTCAGCAGTCTTTGGTTTAATGGCAAGTACGGGTTTGATTAGCCCAGCGCAAGCCCAAGAATGGAATAAGGCTGCATTTGAAGGCAAGTCCTTGGATGATGTGTTCAAAGTGCTGGGTGCTGGTAAGCCCGATACCTCGGCAGCAATTACGATGATTGCCCCTGATATTGCAGAGAACGGCGCGGTTGTTCCTGTAGGCATGAACACCACGCTAAAGGCCCAGCAAATGGCTATCTTGGTGGATAAAAACCCCAGTGCCTTAGCCGCTCAGTTCTTTATTCCTGCTGGTACCGAGCCCTTTGTGACCACTCGTATCAAGATGGGCCAAACCTCCAATGTGTATGCGCTGGTTAAAGCGGATAACAAATGGACCATGGCTGTAAAAGAGGTCAAAGTAACCTTGGGCGGTTGCGGCGGATAAGTAGCCCAAACATACATATACAGAACACATTTAGAGAGGAAATAATATGTCAGATCCAATGCGCGTACGAGCAACTGAGAATGGTGGTGTGGTTGATGTGAAGATTTTGATGAAGCACGATATGGAAACCGGTCAGCGCAAAGACGCTTCGGGTAAAGCAATTCCGGCGTGGTTTATTAGCACCGTGACCGCAAAAGCCAATGGCAAAGATGTATTCAAAGGCGAGTTTGGCCCCGCTGTATCCAAAGACCCATTTTTGAACTTTAAGTTCAAAGGTGCAAAGGGTGACAAGATCACCGTATCATGGGTCGATAACAAAGGCGGAAAGCGCACTGACGAAGCAACCGCTTCCTAGTCGCAAACCATTACTCCATTACAAGAAGAGGGATACCATGAGACAACATTGGATATATGGTGCTGCGATTGCAGCAACCGCAGTGTTATTGCAGGCTTGCACTACGCCCGCAGAAGCGCCTAAGAAAGCTGCTGCGCCCGCGTCCGCGGCACCTGCAGGTGCCCCCACCGCTGAAATTGAGAAGTATCGCGCGATGATTGCGGATGGCAATCCTTCTGATTTATATGAAATGGCTGGTGAGGAGCTCTGGAAGAAAAAAATGGGGCCCAAGAATGCCAGTCTTGAGAAATGCGATTTAGGTATGGGCCCTGGTGTGGTCAAGGGAGTCTATGCAGTACTTCCAAAATACTTTAAAGACACCAATAAAGTACAAGATCTTGAGTCACGTATTGTGACCTGTATGGAGCGCTTACAAGGATTTGATTCCAAAGAGATCATTAAGGGTACTTTTGGTAAGGGTCAACGTAAGGATGTCGAAGCAATTACGGCCTATGTTGTTGCTAATTCAAAAGGTATGACCATCAATGTGTCCACCAAACATCCAAAAGAGAAAGAGATGTATGAACTAGGTAAGAAAACCTTTTTCTATCAAGGCGGTCCGATGGACTTTTCGTGTGCCTCCTGCCATGCGGAAGATGGTAAACGGATTCGTTTACAGGATTTACCTAACTTAACTGAACAAAAGGGTGCTTCATTAGGATGGGGCGCATGGCCTGCATACCGTGTATCGAGCGGCACATTCTGGACCATGCAATACCGTTTGAACGATTGTTATCGTCAACAACGCTTCCCTGAGCCAATTTATATCTCCGACGATACGATTGCTCTTTCAATGTACATGGCCGCAACTGCCAATGGTGGCAAAATGGCCGCCCCTGGCTTGAAGCGTTAATGGGTGGAGATAATTAATATGAATAATAAATATCTAATAACAGCAGTAACCTTGCTTGCTTTACCAATGGGCTCTGCATTGGCGGATGCCAAGTTCGACAAAATGATGAAGGACAGTTTTCAATCGAAAGGTGTGGCATCAGTTGATCGATTAAATCAGGATGATGCCCAAAAGTATTGTTCTGACCCAGCGACCTTAGCAGGTAAGGGTGACCCCAAGCGAGCCGAAGTAATTCAGAAGGCTAATATGGCCACGATCAAGCAGCCCGCTAGCGGTAAATATATGGGTGATTGGAAATCCGGTGAGCGCGTGGCACAAAGTGGTCGCGGTGCAACTTGGTCCGATAAGGCTGGTGCAGCTAATGGCGGCGGATGCTATAACTGCCATCAAATTAATAAAGCCGAGGTTTCATACGGCAATATTGGACCTAGCCTCTGGAACTACGGTAAGTTACGCGGCTATGGTCAAGAAGTTGTGACCTACACGTGGAATCGTATTAATAATTCCAAGGCATATAACGTTTGTAGCAATATGCCGCGTTTTGGTCACTTTAATCTTTTGACCGAAAAGCAAATGCAAGACGTGATGGCTTTGTTATTAGATCCAAACTCGCCCGTTAATCAGTAATCATTTATTTTAGGAAGCGCTATGTCTTTCAGTAGACGGGAGTTTTTGCAAGCTCTTGCCATTGCATCAGCCGGTGGTATGAGTTTGCAGTCTAATTTTGCTCAAGCACAAAGTTCAGCTAAAAAGTTTTATGAACTACCAAAATTTGGTAATGTGCATTTACTGCACTTCACAGACTGCCATGCGCAGTTGCTGCCCATTTATTTCAGAGAGCCCAACGTTAATTTAGGCATTGGAGCGCAAGAAGGGAAAGTGCCACATCTTGTGGGTGAGTATCTTCTGAAGGCCTATGGCATTAAGCCTGGCACGCGTGATGCCCATGCATTTACTTATCTTGACTTTGCAGCAGCTGCTAAGACCTATGGCAAGGTGGGCGGCTTTGCGCATCTCACGACTCTGATTAAACAGGTTAAAGCGAGCCGTCCTGGGGCACTATTGCTCGACGGTGGCGATACCTGGCAAGGCTCTGGCACTGCTTTATGGACCAACGGTCAGGATATGGTGGACGCCTGTCTTGCCATGGGCGTTGATGTGATGACTCCGCACTGGGAGATGACCCTCGGTGAGAAACGCGTGATGGAGATTGTGGAAAAAGATTTCCGGGGCAAAGTATCGTTTGTGGCGCAGAACATTAAGACCAATGATTTTGGTGATGCGGTATTTGCTCCCTACACCATGAAAACCATGAATGGTGTACAAGTTGCCATTATTGGTCAGGCATTCCCCTACACGCCAATTGCGAATCCACGTTACTTCACACCCAACTGGACCTTTGGGATTCAAGAAGAGAACATGCAAAAGACCGTGGATGAAGCCAGGGCTAAAGGCGCTAAGGTGGTTGTCGTGCTGTCACACAATGGTATGGACGTTGATCTGAAGATGGCTTCTCGGGTTCGCGGTATTGATGCGATTATGGGAGGCCATACGCACGATGGTGTGCCAGCCCCGGTGAAGGTTAATAATCCGGGCGGGGTTACCTTGGTTACCAATGCGGGATCAAACGGGAAGTTTTTGGGCGTTCTTGACTTTGATGTGAAGGCCGGCAAGATTAGTGATTTCCGCTACAAGCTCTTACCCGTGTTCTCGAACCTCTTGCCCGCAGATGCTGGCATGACCGCATTAATCAAGAAGATACGTGCTCCATATGAAGCCAAACTCTCTGAAAAATTAGCAATCACCGACGGCCTCTTGTATCGTCGCGGTAACTTTAATGGCAGCTTTGATCAAGTCATCTTGGATGGTTTGATTAAACAGAAGAACGCTGAGATCTCATTCTCACCAGGGTTCCGTTGGGGCACTTCGTTATTACCAGGTGAGACCATTACGATGGAGCACTTACTCGATCAAACTGCGATCACCTATCCATTTACAACGGTCACTAATATGACCGGTGAGACCATCAAGACCGTGCTCGAGGATGTGGCAGATAACTTGTTTAATCCAGACCCCTATTACCAACAAGGTGGTGACATGGTGCGTGTTGGCGGATTGCAATATGCAATGGATCCTGCCGGCGCAACCGGTAAGCGGATTTCTGAGATGCGTCTAAATGGCAAACTGATTGAAGCAGGAAAGACCTACAAAGTAGCAGGGTGGGCGCCAGTGTCTGAGGAGGCTAAGGCGGCCGGCGGTGAAGCCATTTGGGATTTAATGGCTAGACACTTAAAAGAAGTGAAGACCATTAAAGCCGTTAAATTAAACGAGCCGCTTATCAAGGGCGTTTCTAAAAATCCGGGTATGGTTGCAATCTAATTAATTAATCAAGGTCCACTATGAACGCATTCTTACGCTCCATCCTCTCATCCTTACTTGTAATAAGCACACTAGGTCTCGGATCAAGCCTTGCCTTGGCCGACTCTACCAAAGTGGTTTATCACATTGATGACGCTGCTACTCAGGGATTAAAGGGCCTGCGTAATATTCGGAATCACTTGGATGTCTCACCCCAAACTAAAATTATTGTGGTCACACATGCAAATGGTGTCGATATTCTGATGGATGGCGCTAAAGAGGCAAAGAGCGGTACCGAGTATGCGCCCTTAGTTGGCGCATTGAAATCGCGCGGAGTGCGCTTTGAGGTTTGTGAAATTACCCTCAGAAATCGTAGCCTTAAGAGGGACCAATTTACGCTCGAGGCGGAGTTCACCCCATCCGGAGTGGTGCGGATTGCAGACCTGCAATATAAGGATAAATACGCCTATATAAGGCCTTAATGGTCACGCCTTATAAGCATAGCTTATAAGGGTATTTCCAATAAATCTAACTTTTAATGGCTAAATCTCTGATTTATTAATACTTTCTATAAAAATCTGCCATAAAATCATGGATTCCTAAATTCCATAAGCATTAGATATGAAAAAAGTAGCGCTCTTATTAATTCTTGGCTCGGTCATTTTGTCCCAGTCGATTGAGGCCGCTCCTAACCTAAAGAATGGCAAAGAGATCGAAGATAACAAGTGCTACAAATGCCATGCGGATAAATCTGGCTTTGGAGACGGCACTCTAATCTATACCCGCAAGGATCGCCGTGTGCAAAATTTTGAGCGCCTCAAAGTGATGGTGGCGCGTTGCAATACGGAGTTACGACTCGATCTATTTCCTGAGGATGAGGCTGATGTCAGCGCCTATCTCAATCAGCAGTACTATAAATTTAAGCCCTAATTTCTTATGAATGATTTAACACCAGAGCAGATTAGCTCTCTGGGTAGTCAAGCTTTGTTGATTACTCTGCTAATTACGACCGTCTTGGGCGCCATTATGCAAAAGACCAGCTTTTGTACCTTGGGCGCTGTATCCGATGGTATTTTGATGGAAGATTGGTCCAGAATGCGTCAATGGTGCTTGGCAATTGGTATTGCAATTTTGGGGGTAGCCCTCATGTCGCACCTAGGATGGATAGATGTTAGTAAATCGTTTTATACCGGTAACCGGGTACTCTATTTGTCCACTGTCATCGGAAGCACGCTCTTTGGTATCGGTATGGTCTTGGCATCGGGCTGTGGCAGTAAGACCCTAGTACGGATTGGGGGCGGTAACCTAAAGTCGATCGTGGTCTTCATCGTCTTAGGGCTTGTGGCTTACATGACCATGCGCGGCTTTCTGGGGATGATGAAAGCAAACACCATTGATAAGGTCTCCTTGAGCTTAAGCACCAATCAAGACCTACCAAGTATTTTGTCTGCTTCCTTTGGAATTGCTAAAGAAAATCTACGTTCGATCTTGGCCCTCATTATCGGCGGCGTATTTATTGGCTTCGCTCTCCTCAAGAAATCCTTCTGGAGTTCTGAGAACTTACT
>DBCI01000117.1:38680-48007 GCA_002292975.1 Polynucleobacter sp. UBA962
TGCAAGAAGCCTTTTTGGTCACTAACTCGGGACGAATGGAGAGCCTCTCTTTTGTCGCCCCTTATGCTTTCGCTTTAGATTGGATGATGTTCACGAGCGATAAGTCTAAGATCTTGACCATTGGCATTGTGGCTGTAATTGGCATGATCATGGGTTCAGCAATTAGCTCCATCCTCAGTAAAAACTTTCGCTGGGAGTCATTCCGTGGGGTAGAAGATACCGCTAATCATTTGGTGGGAGCGGCCTTAATGGGTTTTGGTGGTGTAACGGCAGTCGGCTGCACCATTGGACAGGGCTTGAGTGGACTATCTACCTTGGCGCTGAACTCGTTTATTGCTTTTCCTGGTTTTATCTTGGGTGCTTACATTGGCCTTCAGTACTTGCAGTGGCGCCTAAGCCCCAAGCCCTGTTAGGCCTTAAAATAACTCTATGACCATCGATTGGATTTCATTTACACCCGGACCCGCCCTCCTAGGCGGGATTTTGTTGGGGATTGCTGCGGCTCTCTACATACTCTTTAATGGACGCATTCTTGGTATTAGCGGGATTGTCGGTGGCTTATTGCAAGCTAAAAAATCCGATTGGTTATGGCGACTTAGTTTCACCTTAGGTTTATTAACTGCTGCCTTATGGGCTACCTATGTATTTGATATTCAGGTAAAAGCCGTCATTGATGCAGATTATCTAACGCTGATTATTGCAGGTCTTCTTGTTGGCTTTGGGGCTCGCTACGGATCTGGATGTACCAGCGGCCATGGCATTTGTGGCCTATCTAGACTATCCCCACGCTCTTTATTGGCAACCATGACTTTTATGGGTTGTGGCTTTCTCATGGTTTATGTAGTTCGTCACCTCGTTTAAGACCATGAGCCAAAACACTTCCGTGTTCTCAAATCTGAGTGAGTATCTGATCGGGGTTCTCTTTGGCCTCGGCTTGATAATCTCAGGAATGACCAACCCCGCCAAGATCTTGGCATTCTTGGATATTGCAGGAGCTTGGGACCCATCTCTGATCTTTGTCATGGGTGGCGCAGTTCTTGTTGGTCTGATTGCTTTCTATCTAGCTAAAAATCGGACCCAAAGTTTCTTGGGTGGTGTGATGCATATCCCGACACGACGTGATATCGATCGCCCTTTAATCATTGGTAGCGCCTTATTTGGAGTGGGGTGGGGTCTAGCAGGATTTTGTCCAGGGCCTGCATTAGTCTCTCTAGGTTCCGGAGAGTTAAAAGCCTTAGTTTTTGTAGTCGCCATGCTGGGCGGAATGTTGCTATTTGATTTTCTGGGTCAGAAAAAATAAACCAGACCTATTATTTTGTGAGGATTGCATGAACGTACATATCGCTTGTCATAATCCCAATTTTGGAACTGCGGGACAAATTGAGCCGACGGATGTCGCTGAGATAGCAAAGCAGGGCTATAAAAGTATCATTAATAATCGTCCAGATGGTGAAGAGGGTCCGGAGCAGCCCAGCAATGCATCGATTGCTGCCGTGGCTAAAGAGCAAGGTCTTGAATACGCTTACTTACCCGTTGTGAGTGGTGCAATTACTCCCGAGCAAGTGGTTGAAATGGCTAAATTACTAAAAAGTATGCCGCAGCCCATCTTAGCCTTCTGTCGTTCGGGCACACGCTCAACATTCTTGTACCAGCTCGCCTTACAAAACGCTTAATTCTAAGCACCTGCTAAAGCGATCAAAATGGCTGCCCTACTGACTGAGCAAGAGCGCGTTATCCTTAAAACAGAGTTAGCCCATTGGGCTTTGGTACCCCAGCGCGATGCAATTACACGCACTTATTTATTTAAAGACTTCAAAAGTGCCTTTGCCTTTATGACCCAGTGTGCTTTGCATGCTGAGGAAATGAACCATCATCCTGAATGGTTTAACGTTTGGAACCGCGTAGAGCTTACTTTATCCACCCACGATGCGGGTGGCCTCACGCAGCGCGATATTGAACTTGCCCGCGCGATGGACCGCTGCGCTACTCAGTACCTGATTAGCTAAGTAGTATGCGCTCTTGGCATATGAAACGAAATTGTTCGTTTACGCCTAGGCAGGTTGGGTATTTCTATCTATCGATGTTGTTGTTCTCGTCCTTGATTGCCGCCATTTTTTTAGTACAAGGCATCTGGATGATCTTGCCCTTTACACTCATTGAGCTCACCGCTTTAGGAATTACCTTATTAATCTATGCACGTCATGCTCTTGACTACGAGTCGATTGCCATCGATGGCAATGTATTGACCGTTGAAAAGAACATTGGGGGAAAGCTAGAGCGCCATGAGTTCAATAGTAAATGGTTGCAGCTAAAGCAAGAAGAACATGGTAAGCGCTTGATTCGGATTGAACAAAGCGATAAGGAGTTACCCATCGGGATCTTTGTTCCAGTCGATGCTAGGCCCCAGTTCTATCAGGATCTGCGTCAGCAAATTCGTTGCGAGTCTTAGGGCACAGGGTAAACTAGACTTTTAGTACTCAAGGAATGCAGTGGTATGCGCATCGATATACCAGACGATAAAAAATTAGTTCACGAGGCCATTATTCCATTGCGTTGGGGTGATATGGATGCATTTGGTCATATCAACAATACCCTGTACTTTCGGTATATGGAGCAGGGGCGTATTCATTGGATCGAGTCCTTTGGATTTGGTATTCAGCATTCCGAAGGCGGAGCCTTAATTGCTAATGCGTTTTGCAATTTCTATACACAGGTATCGTATCCTGGTGACCTGATCATCAAAACCTACATTGGCAAAGTGGGTCGCACCAGTGTTGATGTGTATAACTTAATGTCTGTTGCTAGCAATCCCAATGAGCTCTGTGCAGCAGGCGGTACGACCTTGGTATGGGTTAATTTCAAGACCAAGCGGCCAGCTCCATGGCCTGAGCCCTTTCAGAAACATTTGGGTCTAGCTTGAGCTCATTCTTTGTTCAGCCAGAGTCGTTACATCAAGATCTAAATCGCTTTGATTGCATTATTGATGTACGCTCACCCGCAGAGTTTGCCTTGGACCACATTCCTGGTGCGATCAATTGCCCCGTATTAAGTAATGAGGAGCGTGCGCAAGTAGGCACGATCTATAAACAAGAGTCCCCATTTGCTGCTAAGAAAATTGGGGCAGCGTTAGTAGCCAAGAACATTGCTAGCCACTTGCAAGGTAATTTCCTTGATCAAGAGCGTGGTTGGACCCCATTGGTCTATTGCTGGCGGGGCGGCGAGCGCAGCGGTGCATTCACCCATATCTTGCAACGGATTGGGTGGAAGGCGCACCAACTTCGGGGTGGATACCAAGAGTATCGTCGTCAAGTTATTAAGGATATCGATCACTGGGTAGGCCAACTGCACTTCCGAGTGATTTGTGGCATGACCGGTAGTGGCAAAACCCGACTCTTGCAAGCACTCAAATCTCATGCCCAAGTATTGGACCTTGAAGAACTGGCCGCACATCGCGGCTCGGTCTTAGGTGGCTTACCCAATCAAGAGCAACCCAGTCAAAAGGCCTTTGAGACCGCCTTGTGGAATGCGATTCGAGATTTTGATCGTCAGCAAATCATTTATGTGGAATCAGAGAGCAAAAAGGTTGGGGGCTTGCATATTCCAGACACCCTAATGGAAAAGATTCGTAATAGTGAGTGCCTCGAGATTCAGGCTGAGCGCAGTGTGCGCGTTGATTGCTTAATGGAGGAGTATGCACACTTCTTGGAGGACCATCAGGCTTTAGAAAGCTTGCTTGCTTTATTAACCCAGCGTTATGGCAAGGAGCAAATTGCTAAATGGCAAACCCTATCCCAAGAGAAGCACTTCCAAACCTTAGTTGATGAGCTTCTCGTTTCTCACTATGACCCTGCGTATACGGATTCGATTCAGAGAAACTTCCCGAACTATGCAAGCGCCCAAAGGTGCGTACTACAAAGTGCAAAACCAGCAGCCTATCAAGCGCTGGCTCAGCAAATTTTAGGCCTTAACTAAACGCTTGTATCCCGGTTTGGGCTCGACCCAAGATCAACGCATGGATATCATGCGTACCTTCGTAGGTGTTGACCACCTCTAGATTGAGCATATGCCGAATGACGCCATATTCATCGGAGATACCGTTACCACCCAACATATCGCGTGCCATCCGTGCAATCTCGAGCGACTTACCGCAGGAGTTGCGTTTCATGATGGAGGTTACTTCTGGAGCGGCAGTGCCTTCGTCTTTCATACGCCCCAAACGTAGAACGCCTTGCAAAGCCATGGCGATATCGGTTTGCATATCCGCTAATTTTTTCTGGATTAATTGATTAGCAGCAAGAGGGCGACCAAATTGATGGCGATCAAGTGTGTACTGACGCGCAGTATGCCAACAGAACTCAGCGGAACCTAGTACGCCCCAGGAGATGCCATAGCGGGCCGAGTTAAGGCAAGTGAACGGACCCTTAAGGCCGGTGACCTCGGGGAACTCATTCTCCGACGGTACGAATACCTCGTCCATCACAATCTCGCCGGTAATTGAAGCACGCAAACCTTGCTTGCCCGTAATTTTGGGAGCACTTAAACCTTTCATGCCTTTTTCTAGGATGAAGCCCCGAATTTGATCGGCATCATTTTTGGCCCAGACCACAAAGACATCGGCAATCGGTGAGTTTGAGATCCACATTTTGGATCCAGTGAGCGAGAATCCCCCCGGAACGGTCTTAGCGCGTGTGATCATGCCACCGGCATCCGAACCAAAGTTGGGCTCGGTGAGGCCAAAGCAACCAATCCACTCACCAGTTGCTAACTTAGGAAGGTATTTTTGTTTCTGGGCTTCAGTACCAAACTCATTAATTGGAACCATCACCAAGGAAGATTGCACACTCATCATGGAGCGATAACCCGAGTCCACCCGTTCAATCTCACGGGCAATTAATCCATACGAGACATAGTTAAGGTTGGCACCGCCGTATTGCTCAGGGATGGTAATGCCTAAAAGGCCTAGCTCACCCATTTCACGAAAGATCGATGGATCGGTACTCTCAGCACGAAAGGCTTCTTGAACCCGTGGAGCAAGTTTGCCTTGGGCATATTCACGAGCAGCGTCTGCAATCATGCGCTCTTCGGTACTCAGTTGGTCTTGGAGGAGGAGAGGGTCTTCCCAGTGAAAGCTTGGTTTGCTCATTATTTTTTTGGATTTAAGGTGGATTCGGATAAAAAGACTGAATACCGCTATTCTATGAAATATTCACTGATTTAACAGGAAAGCAGTCACCATAAGGGCTCTTAGCAAATAATGCGCAGACAATATCGCTATTACGATCTGATCTTGGCTGCTTTTGTGGCAGTGATTCTGTGCTCTAACTTTATTGGAGCAGGTAAGGCCGCGACCCTTGAGCTCCCCTATTTTGGTTTAGTGGTCTTTGGGGCGGGTATCTTATTTTTCCCAATCTCGTATCTCATCAGCGATGTTCTGACCGAGGTCTATGGCTATGCCTATGATCGACGAACGGTTTGGACTGGATTTGCAGCTTTAGTCTTTGCAGCCATCATGGCGCAAGTGGTGATTCATTTACCGGTAGCACCTGGCTCATACATGGCCAATTATCAACAAGGCCTAGAAACCATATTTAGTAACTCTTGGCGCATTGCTCTCGGTTCGATGATTGCCTTTTGGTGCGGTAGTTTTGTTAATAGCTATGTCTTAGCCAAGATGAAGATCTGGACCAAAGGTAAACATTTATGGTCGCGTACCATTGGCTCTACCGCAACCGGTGAGTTAGTGGATTCTTCCTTGTTCTATATGATTGCTTTTTATGGTATTTGGCCAATAACGGAGATTATTCAGGTGGCAGTAGCACAATATGTATTGAAGACCTTGTGGGAGGTTTTGGCAACCCCATTTACGTATTGGATTATTGGCTATTTGAAACGCAAAGAGAATGAAGATTATTACGATACCAATACCAATTTCACTCCATTTCAATTTAAGGTTGATCGATGATATTTAAAGACCCCCACATACTCAGTAGTGATATCACACCCCGGACAGTATTTGAGGATCGTCGCACGTGGCTAAAGACCGCAGCGATGGGATCGATGGCGCTGGGTCTTGGCTCCTGGTTGGAGCGTGAGGCATTTGCTAAAACCCCAATTGCTAAAGAGAAGTTAGCAGCTAAGTTCAATGAACAATACTCCACCAAAGAGACTGCCACCTCGTATGAGGAGGCTACAACTTATAACAATTTTTATGAGTTCGGCATGGACAAGGATGATCCAGCCAAATACGCCGAGCGCTTACAAACGAGACCGTGGGCAATCAGTATTGAAGGCTTAGTTAAAAAGCCCATGACCTTGGATATTGATGCCTTACTTAAATTAGCCCCGATGGAAGAGCGTATCTATCGCATGCGTTGTGTGGAGGGTTGGTCAATGGTGATTCCCTGGAATGGCTATGCACTCTCACATCTGATTAATAAGGCAGAGCCCTTGGGCTCGGCGAAGTACATGGAGTTCGTGACTCTAGCAGACCCTAAACAAATGCCAGGTTTGCGCCGGCCCGTATTGGATTGGCCTTATCGTGAGGGCTTGCGCATGGATGAGGCAATGAACCCACTCACACTCCTCACTTTAGGTCTTTATGGTGAGATTCTGCCTAAGCAAAATGGTGCCCCAGTGCGCTTAGTGGTGCCTTGGAAGTATGGCTTTAAGAGTGCCAAGTCTCTTGTCACAATTCGGTTTACTGACAAACAGCCCCAAACGAGTTGGAGCATGTCTGCCCCGCGCGAGTATGGGTTCTATTCCAATGTCAATCCCAACGTGAGCCACCCTCGTTGGAGTCAGGCAACAGAACGTCGGATTGATGGTCGCGGTATCTTTGCACCCAAGATTAAGACCGAGCCCTTTAATGGTTACGCAGAGTATGTGGCAAAGCTCTACGCTGGCATGGATCTAAAAAAGTTTTACTAGGCAATGCCAGGCATTACCCCCATTCAGTATTTTGTCTTTGCTCTGGCGCTAATACCGCTCGTGCGCTTATTGGTTCTTGGGTATCTTGGACAATTAACTGCAAATCCAGTGGAGTTTATTACCCGATCGACGGGCACTTGGACCATTACCTTGTTGTGCATCACCTTATGCATGAGCCCGCTACGATGGTTGACCGGCTGGGCAGGGTGGATTCGTTTACGCCGCATGCTGGGGCTCTTCACATTCTTCTATGCATTTTTACACTTCAGTATTTGGTATTGGCTGGATCACAATCTTGATCCGAAGCAAATGTTGGATGATGTGATTGAGCGACCATTTATAACGATGGGTTTTCTGGCATTTGTACTAATGAGTCTTTTGGCCATCACCTCCAACCAGAGAGCGATACACGCTTTAGGACGGAAATGGTCTATCTTGCATCGCTCGATTTATGGAATCGCTATTCTTGCTGTCTTGCACTTCCTATGGCATAAGGCAGGCAAGAATGATTTTGAGGTAGTCAGCATTTATGCTGGGATAATCCTCCTATTATTAGTGATCCGAGTGCCTATTATTCAGAAACGTTTAATGCGAACTCGTTCTTAAGGAACCATATGCAATTTAATTGGCACAATCCCTATCCAACCATCCGCATGCCGGTGATGGGGCGCAATATCGTCTCAACCTCGCACCCTTATGCAGCCCAAGCGGGCCTGAAGATCATGCATCAGGGTGGCAATGCGATTGATGCGGCGATTGCTGCTGCTGCAGCCCTAATGATTGTGGAGCCCGTATCCAATGGTCTTGGAAGTGATTGCTTTGCAATCGTGTGGGATGGTGAGCAATTGCATGGACTGAACTCCTCAGGGGTCTCACCCGCTGCATGGAACCTTGATTATTTTGCCGCCAAGTATGGCAGGGAGAGTAATGGTTTCGCAAAACGTCCTATGCGGGGTTGGGATAGTGTGACCGTGCCAGGTGCATTAGCGGGCTGGCAAGCATTGCATGAGCGCTTTGGCTCATTACCCATTGCGAATCTCCTACAACCCGCGATTGAGATTGCCGAGCGTGGTCATGCTGTAGCACCCATCGTTGCTCATAAATGGGCAGCCGCCGCTAGTGAGTTAGCCTCTCAGCCTGGTTTTGCAAATGCCTTTATGCCTAAGGGTAGGGCGCCTGCAACGGGTGAGATGTTTGATTTCCCACAAGCGGCTAAGGCACTTAAACGATTGGCGCAAGTAGGCCTGCGGGATTTTTATGAGGGCGAGATTGCACAGGCTATCACTGCATTTGCAAAAGAACATGGTGCGGCGATGAGCGCCAGTGATTTGGCTAATTACAAACCTGATTGGGTCGGCACCATCTCAACCAAGGTACAAGGATACGATGTGCATGAGATCCCTCCAAATGGTCAAGGTATCGGCGCCTTAATCGCTATGGGTATCTTAGAGCAATTGGATTTGGCTAAATATCCTGTGGATGGTGTTGAGAGCCAGCATCTGCAAATTGAAGCCATGAAACTTGCCTTTGCAGACGTCTATCGCTATGTGGCTGATCCGTGCTCGATGGAAGTTAGTCCATCCCAGATGTTGAACCCCGATTATCTTGCTCAGCGTGCTCGACTCATTGATCCCAAGAAAGCAACTCATTTCCCCTTTGGGATGCCAAATACTGGCGGTACGATCTATTTAAGTGCCGCTGACGAACAAGGTCGAATGATCTCATTTATCCAGAGTAATTACATGGGCTTTGGTTCTGGAGTAGTGGAGCCTAATTGGGGTATTAGTTTCCAGAATCGCGGTTATGGGTTCTCGTCCGATCCCACATCACCGAATGTGGTCGCTGGTAATAAGCGCCCCTTCCATACGATCATTCCGGCCTTCTTGACCAAAGAGGTGAACGGCAAAACAGTTCCTCAAATGAGCTTTGGGGTGATGGGCGGGGATATGCAACCTCAAGGCCATCTGCAAACTCTTCTGCGAATGTTGGTCTATAAACAGCAGCCTCAGGCAGCTTGTGATGCCCCGCGCTGGAAAGTAAATCGCGACTTTAGTCTTGATGTAGAGGCTAATATGAGCCCAGAGACCGTTAAGGGCTTGGTGGAAAAGGGGCATATTCTTAAAAAGGTAGAAGACCCCTATATGGACTTTGGCTCAGGCCAATTTATCTGGCGCCTTAGCAACGCGATAGCGGATGGCTATGTTGCTGCTAGCGATAGCCGGCGTGACGGTCTAGCCGCAGCCTTCTAGCATCCTCCGATGCAGAAGCCCGTTAAAATAGTGAGCTTTGCTATTCCGTATTTCTAATTCATCCCTTGTTATAGAAAGTTGTTGTGTTAAACGCATCTAATATCACTATGCAGTTCGGGGCAAAGCCCCTATTTGAGAACATCTCCGTCAA
>DBCI01000117.1:48125-48769 GCA_002292975.1 Polynucleobacter sp. UBA962
AGTCTTGAGCCCAATATCCGCTTAGGCAAATTACGCCAAGATCAATTTGCATACGAAGATGTGCGTGTCCTCGATGTGGTGATGATGGGCCATGATGAGATGTGGCAAGCAGCTGCTCAGCGGGATGCGATTTATGCAAACCCTGATGCAAACGATGAAGACTATATGCGCGCCGCTGAGTTAGAGGCTAAATATGCAGAGTACGGTGGGTATACCGCAGAAGCGAAAGCAGGGGAGCTATTACTTGGTATTGGTATTCCGCTAGATCAACACAATGGCCCCATGAGTAATATTGCTCCTGGTTGGAAGCTCAGAGTCTTGTTGGCTCAAGCATTGTTCTCGGATCCAGATGTCTTGCTCTTAGATGAGCCTACCAATAACTTGGATATTCATTCGATTCACTGGCTAGAGGATGTTCTGAACCAGCGTAACAGTACCATGATCATTATTTCTCACGATCGTCACTTCTTGAACGAGGTGTGCACGCATATGGCGGATATGGATTTTGGCACTCTCAAGGTCTATCCAGGTAACTACGACTCGTATATGTTGGCGTCCACCCAGGCGCGGGCCCAACAGTTGGCATCAAATGCCAAAGCCAAAGAGAAGATTGCTGAACTACAAGCCTTCGTAAGTCGCTTCTC
>DBCI01000087.1 GCA_002292975.1 Polynucleobacter sp. UBA962
CCTGATTCAACTCCAGAGGCAGAGCAAGCCTCTTATGATGCTGGTTCAAATGGATACTCAAACGGAAATTCAGGTCGTAGTAACCCCACAAAACCATCCATCATCAGCGAGGGATTTGAATTTGTTGGAACCATTACCTCGGATGGCGTACTCAATATTTCAGGGGTGATCAAGGGTAAGGTAACTGCTAAATCTGTTTTGGTTGATTCCACCGGTTTAGTCGAGGGTGAGTTGTTTTCTGATCAGGTCATGGTCAAAGGCAAAGTGCTCGGCGATATCAATTGTGACGAGCTCAATATTGGCCCCTTGGCAGAGGTCGATGGTTCTGTCTCCTATGATTCTGTTCATATTCAGCGTGGCGGTAAGATTAAGGGCCACTTCATTAAGAAGTAATGCATATGTTTGGTAATAAATCTCAGTCGATCAAAACCTTAGGTAAAACGGTCGAGTCCTTTCAGACGATGATCGGTGAAGCCACAGAGATTCATGGGCGTTTGGTCGCTTCTGAAAGCCTACGAATCGATGGTAAGGTGGTCGGTAATGTGGAGACCTCGCAAGATGGTGTGGTTAGTATTGCCGTGGGTAAAAATGGAATTGTCCAAGGCGATATTTATGCCTACCGCGTCATTATTGCTGGACGTGTAGAGGGCAATGTTTACTGTACTGAACGCGTTGAATTGCATAACGGCGCAATTGTGCATGGCGATGTTACTTACGGACAAATTGGTATTGAGCCTGGGGCGCGTTTAAACGGTTTGATGATTTCTAGATCGAAAGATTTAGATTCAGGACCACAAGATAGCAATCAAGTATTCAAGAAAAACTGGGAAAAAATTACTGCCAGTTAGTGCCTTGTATTAGATACACTTATACAACTTGCGCATATTCTCGATTTTTCCAAAAGCAACATTCGCCTCATCCATCTCAGTATCGAAGTTCTCACCTTTATGAGCATGAGTAAAAATAATTAATACCCGTTTTGCTTGTTCGTGCCCCATTTTTGCCGCTAAAGCCAGGAAATAGAATGCTTTAGACTTGTCTTGAGGAATAAACTCCCCTTTACCGTAAAGGGAGCCAATTGTAAAAGCCGATTGACGACTGCCAAATTCAGCTCCTTTGGTCAAATACTCAAGCCCCTTAAATATATCGCGCGGCACCCCTTGTTCCATGCCTAAACCTAAGGCATAGATATTACCAAGATTGCAGTAGGCATCGTGCATTTCTTCTTTAATAGCCTTTTCATAATACTGAACAGCCACTTTATAGTCCTGTTTTACTTTACCAAGCCCGCGCTCATGCATTAAGCCAACGTTAAAGAGGGCATAGCCATTACCATACGAGGAGGCAGAATTTTGTAATTCATAGAACAGTTCAATCTGCTCGGGATTTAATTGCCCATCAAACGTCATGCGACTTAGCATGTACAGAGCATCTTCGTCGAGATCATTTTTAGCTAGATCAAAGAAGATATCAAAGGCAATATCGACCTTACCTTTATCAAGGTTCATGCGACCTAATTCAATTGCGCCAGTGTTGTACCCCATAGCGAGATTGTAAAGCACATGCCATATTTACCGATTTCTCGGGCTGGTATTTGGGCTGAGGCAATATGCCTCAATCAGGTGCATTCCAATGGAGTTTGGGGGCAAATCAATCCAGGGAGGATTCTTTTCCAGTAAGTCAATTTGTCGACCTTTGCCCATCGCCTCTTCATGACCATAACTATTAAGCTTTTGTGACTTGTTATCTTGGCAGTCAAATTGAAACAAGGTAATAGCTGAGCGATAAGCCTCATCGCTAGGGCTCATTCGGGCATTGTGATAGTTGTATAAGACCCAGATCTTTAAATAGTCGCCCACTCGTTCAATAGAATTTTCTCGAACGTATACATCACTATTGTTTAATTGCCCAAATTCAACCCATGGGGGATTGCTGGATTGAGCATGAGCTGATTGTGCGCCAATGAGAACAAGACAGGCGAGCAGGCAATAAAGCGGATTGAAGAGACGAGTAAGCACTAGAAATAATTAGGAGTACCAGCTCACATTCTGAAACCAAAATTTTAGTCGTCTTTGGATCCTTGCGGAATGAATGGCATTACGCGTACTCTCAAACTCATTGCGGTTCAATTGAGTTGGATTGACTAATTGGCAGCCCACCCGAATTCTGGAGGATTCAGCACTGGGCCTCGTATTGCGAATCACTAAATCAAACGGCTCAGATCGCACCTTGAGACGCTCAAAGCTGCAGCCTGACCAAATGGTGCCAACCGACATCTCAGCAGCATTCAGACGTAAATCCAGCTGTAAGCCATCCTCTGAAATATCAACAACTTGCGCAATCATTTCTTTACCCTGCGTGAAGTAGATGAGGAGCTTGAAATCACGATCAAAGTTACCTGGGCCGGGAGTTCGAAATCCTTTGCGTCTTTGTATCACAGCCATTGCTTTAGGAAGGTCGGCAATATAGGAGCCCTCTTGCGTCGCTCGGAGCTTATTAATCTCAAACTGCACCTTTCCACCATCCACAAAGGTAACCAGGGTATAGCGATGCATCAGAGAAGGACGGGCGCCATCATCCGCTGGGATTACTTTTAGTACAAGACCGTTTGGCTCAACAGCAAGCAAGTTAATGGCAATCCCATTGGCATCATTGGCATCCTTAAAAAGACCACAAACCCGTGCCTCTTCAAAAAATCGCTCTAGGTTTTTATAGATAAAGCGGGGATCTATCCAATAGTTAGGATTTAATTCACCAGCTTCAGGGGGGTAAATGCGAACGCTCACAAATGACGATCTTTGACGATTGGGATGAGGACCTATTTTGCCTTAATTGTGAAAAGCAAGTAATTATTTGTATACTGCAAATAAGCAGATTGATTACATCCCCACTATTTAATTAATGCACGACTTATTTCCAAAAGATCGCTTAAGACAGTTTTTAATGGCCCTGTTCCTTGTCCTGGCCGTCATTGAGTTATCCCGTCGATCTTTTATTTGGGGGACCGTCGATATCATTTTTGCTGCAAGCTTTTCTCCCAAAGTGCGGATTTGGACTCAACATCAGTGGCACCGAATTTTTAAACGATGAAGAAAATACGATTGCGCGATAGGTAGATGAAAAAAGACTATGACATTATCTTGGCGACCCAAATTCGAGGCAAGTGGTGGCGCGTCGATTACATCAATAAAACAGGCATTATGGAGTTTGAAACAGTTGAGGCACTTGATTCGCACGAAGCCATCATCATAACTAGTAATATCTTGTATAAGCGCTACAAAAGTAAAGCAAAAAAGCAAGCCGAGTAAAGAGACCCATCCTAGGAATAAGCCAAGGATCTATTTTGGGTTTTGATCCGGGAAGTCTTTTTCTGGAGCCACACCGCTTTTCTTGGTGGCACTATGCTTTCTCATCTCCTTCAATATTCGTTGCACCAAGGGCGATGGTTGCTTTTTACTGAGGTCAGTGTCCTGAATAGACCCACCCTTTTTCTTTTTTAATA
>DBCI01000013.1 GCA_002292975.1 Polynucleobacter sp. UBA962
ATAAATTGCCCTTGTTGGAGCGTGTAGGCCATCCCTAATAAAAAATGGGTTCCGGTTAGCATGTAACCTACCTCATAGGCCCATATCGTGGGCGCATCAAAAAGATAGCGCGCTAGTACTTCGTAGGTCGTAGTCAGAATTAATGGCACGAGTGTTAATGCAGCAATAATTCCTATATTCGTTGTTATTCGTTCAATCCGATTAACAAGTGGGCTCATATCTAGTTTTTCTTATTGGTCAAGTTATTAAAAAGGGGTCTAATAAATTAGACCCCTCGTACACTACTTCTTAGCAGGTGGCGGAGCAGCGCTAACTGTTCTCGTCTTCACGGTTCTCCAACCGGAAGCACCTTCCCACAACTTATCGAGTTGCTGTTGGCTTTCAAAGACCGATGCAAAGAATGGATACTTATTTTCTTTGGCGGTCTTAGTGGCCCATTCCAATCCCATTTTGCGGGCTGCATATTGAAGTTCTGGAGATAATTCAATAATGGTATTGCCCGCTTTTCGATAGAAATCAAGGGCTTTAGCATCTTCTTGACCGACGGTTAGCCAACTTTCGAGCGTGGTTAACTTAGCAACCATTTCGATCAGCTTCTTGTCAGCTTCGGATAACTTAGACCAGACGCCCTTATTGATTACCAACTCAAATGGCGCACAGGGTTGATGAATTCCAGGGTAGATCACAAACTTAGCGACTTTGTGGAATCCCATGGGAATATTTTCATAAAGCGTACCCCACTCCACGGCATCAATTGCACCACGCTCAAGCATGGGATAAATATCGGCAGCAGGTGTTGTTACAGGTGCAGCGCCTAACTCTTTTGACATCTCAAGCCAAGCCCCAGCGGTTCGTATTTTTAATCCCTTCAGGTCGTTTAAGGTTCGAACAGGCTTACGGGAATGTAAAAATGCTTCTGCAGTCCGAATGAATAAAGGCATGGAAATAATTTCATCGGTTTGGTCACGGTATTTTCTTTGCATATCTATGCCGCCAGCAGAATACAACCAATGCAACATCCGCTCAGAGTCAAATGAGCCAGCGTAACCTCCAAATAAAACAGTTGTTGGATCTTTACCCCAATCCCAACCTATCCAGGTATGCCCAAGGTCAGCAATACCATTTTTAACTGTTTCCGGAACTTTCAATGCGTTACCAAGCGCACCACCTGGAAAGATTTGAATTTTGAAGCGCCCGCCACTGAACTGCTCTAATTTATCGGCAAATGCTTTTGTTCCAAGATCTGTCAACGGCCCACCACCCCAACCAGTGGCCATTTTCCAATTGTAGGTAGCTCCTTGCGCTTGTACTGTCAATGGAAATGACATTGCAGCGGCAACAGCCCCACCCGTTTTTAAAAATTCGCGTTTCTTCATCATCCGTCTCCTTTTATGAACAACTAAGTTTTACTGATTTACTGCAATGCTCTTCTCTTACTACTTTTTACTACTTTCCTACTGCTTTAATCTGCGCCCGTAAATGTCTTGCGAGTCAAGTTCTCTACACAATCAATCAAATCATCTAGGGCCTGACCGGCCTCCGCTTCATTGCCTTTTGCGATCGCTGACGCTAATGTGCCATGTAAGTTAGCCATTTCCGTTACGCCTGCAAATTGATGAAAGTTTCCAAACCAAAAACGCCTTGACATGCCATGAAGGGGCGACATTGCCGCTGCTGCAAATTCATTACGCGCTGCTAAGATCGTTAAATCATTAAGTTCCTTATCAGCCTTTCGGAACAAGGTGTCATCTTTCTCTTTGGCGGCTTTACGAAAATCCTTTGCAAGGCGCTCAAGTTCCTTGCGCTCCTCTGGGCTTGCCCGTTTGGCCGCCTTTCTACAAATCAGGCGCTCTAGTTCACGGCGGGTTTCTAATACGCGTAATTGTTTTTGCGTATTGAGGTCGGATATAAAGATTCCGCGTTTGGGAACAATGGTGACCAAATGCTCACGACTAAGACGCTGGATGGCCTCCCGAATGGGAGTGCGCCCTATGCCTAAGAATGCAGATAGCTGAGCTTCAGATACTGGCGTCTCAGGAGCGAGCTGCATGGTCACAATCATTTCTTCAATTTGGCTATAGGCCTGATCAGAGAGGGAGGCTTCTTCAGAGCTAATCACTAAGGCGAGGTTAGATGTTTTACGGGTGGGCATTATGCAAACTGTGTAGGTGCTTCCGCTCGATCAAACATGCCATAGTCGCGCAATACCCCAAACCAGTGGATATCGATTGCCTCTGTAGCGCTCAGACCCAGTAGATCTGGTGGGGGGGATGTATGGGCAGGAAACTCGCACACCGATAAGCCGCGCTTTGGATCCAATACGCCTTGATACGATTTGCTGGCTTGCTCTCGTAATACGCCTTCCTGTAATGACTTTTGTATTGCCTCATAGTCGCCAATCAGAAGCATGACCAACTCTCGGGAATGAGCTACATTAAGAGCTACGCTAAGCCCTTCTTTTGCCTTGGCTGCAGAGACCCGTAAGCGGTAATCAGCAAAAACCTCATGTCGTCCACATACTTGTGCGCCATTATGATCAGGCTGGCAACGCCATTGCGCTAGTGATTCTTCGTCTTTCCAGCAGGAGAACGATAAGTACCAATCTGGTTTTTGAAGATTAGCGAAGCGCTCTACCGACAAGAACCCAGGATTTTGTTGCACGATTGGTTTTAATTGAGCCGCCATCTCAAAATACTGATCAACATGCCCAGGCTTTGGGAGCACATCAAAGAGTACGGCTTGGGTCATGGCGATATCCTAGGACTGAAGCGCTTTTTGTTCTTGTTGATCGAGGATGGGCCCCTCGAGGGTTACCTTCTCGTCCTGAACTCGCCCATTCTGAAACTTTTCAATGATGGGTTTGAGCTTGGGATCAATATGCTCTTGGCTAAAACCGTTCAGAAGCGTGCCAATCAAGCTACGCTTGAGGTCTGTCGTGCCCATGATCCAATCCGCGATTGGGAATGTGAGGTTCATGTTCTTGTGCATCATGATGCCAAGATTATGGTGTGCCGCGTGATGGCGACGAATCGTATTAATGAATGGCATATTACGCACGAACCAATTCTCTTTCACATGGCAGCAATAATGAAAGGTCTCATAGAGGATGTAATGACCTACCATGGTCATAAACAAGATGTAACCCACATTAGGGGTAAAGATTTGGGCTGCTATATAGCCAAAGATGGTGCCTGATACAGCTAGAACCGTTAATACTCGCCATGGAAAGAACACAATCCGGTGCTCTTTGACGGTATCAATGGTGTAATCGGTGTCTGTAAAGTATTGATGATGTTGACGCGTATGGCGATCATAGATAGCGCGCAGTGCAAAGACATCGATTTGGCGATGCATCACATATTTATGCATAGCCCATTCCACAAAGTTACCGGCTATTGCCACTGGGATAATGGTTAGCCATGCCCATGTGGGATTGTCGAGTTGTGATGCACAGTAATAAATTGCTGTCATTCCTGCGGTATACATCACCCCAATATGGAATAAGCCGTTATAAAAAGGACTAATTTGATTGACATAGGCCTCACGAAATTTCTTTTGCCGTTCCGTCATCACCATGGGTCTAGAAAAGGTGCTCACCGTATTCTCCTTGTATAGCGTGTGCCTGTGATATATATTACTAACATATTAGATGAATGCTAGTCGGTTTAGGAAGTGTTTACACTAGGAATAACCCTTAAATAGGAGTCTTAATGCCAAGCGATATTGAAATAGCCCAACAAGCCACGATGAAGCGCATTGCGCAGGTTGCCAAAGAAAAATTAGGCATTGCCGATGAGCACTTAGAGCCCTATGGCCATTACAAAGCGAAGGTATCACTGCCCTACTTAGAGACCTTAAAGGGTAAGCCAGATGGTAAGCTGATTTTAGTAACTGCCATTAGCCCCACCCCAGCTGGTGAAGGTAAGACCACTACGACCGTTGGGCTAGGCGATGCTCTAAATCATATTGGCAAGAAAGCCATGATCTGTTTGCGAGAGCCCTCCTTGGGTCCGGTGTTTGGGGTTAAGGGTGGCGCTGCGGGTGGTGGTTATGCACAAATTGTGCCGATGGAAGATATTAATTTGCATTTCACGGGTGACTTTAGTGCCATCGCACTTGCTAATAATCTACTAGCTGCATTAATTGATAACCATATTTTCCATGGCAATGCTTTAGGCATTGATAGCCGGCG
>DBCI01000110.1 GCA_002292975.1 Polynucleobacter sp. UBA962
ACCAAGAAGTTGATGCCTACGGTGATTGATGTCTTGGAGAAAGTCGATTTTCATTCCGAAGAGCTTCGCGTTGAAGACTTTGTCTATGAGGGTTATAACGGTGTAATGTGTGTAGAAGCTGGTGGACCACCAGCAGGAACTGGCTGCGGAGGTTATGTCGTTGGTCAAACGGTCAAACTTCTAAAAGAACACCACCTCTTGGAAGACACCGATGTAGTCATCTTTGACGTCTTGGGTGATGTGGTCTGCGGTGGTTTTGCAGCACCCTTGCAGCACGCCGATCGGGCACTGATTGTGACTGCGAATGATTTTGATTCTATCTTTGCGATGAATCGCATCATTCAGGCGATTGGCGCTAAAGCCAAAAACTATAACGTTCGTTTAGGCGGCGTGATTGCGAATCGCAGTGCGGCTACAGATCAAATTGATAAATTTAATGAGAAGGTGGGCCTAAAGACCATGGCGCACTTTCCAGATTTGGATGTTATACGTCGTAGTCGCTTAAAAAAGTCCACTTTGTTTGAGATGGAGCAATCGCCCGAGCTCGATCTGGTTCAAAAAGAATATTTACGACTTGCGGCTGCTCTTTGGGCTGGAACTGACCCATTGCCAGCGGTTCCAATGAAGGACCGCGATATTTTTGATCTCTTAGGATTTGATTGAATCGGAAATGGATATGCAACATCATTCGTATCTCGAAAAGCGCGGTCAGCTAGAGCAGTATTTTGATCGCACTGCCTTTGATGCATGGGCTAAGTTAACCTCGACTGCGCCAGTGAGTGGTATTCGTAAGACGGTTCGTGCTGGGCGCGATGAAATGCGTAATGTGTTACTTGCGTACTTACCAAGCGATCTTAGCGGGCAGCGTGTCTTGGATGCCGGTTGTGGAACAGGAGCACTTGCTGTGGAATTAGCAAAGCGGGGCGCTCGGGTGATGGCAACCGATATTTCTCCAACTTTAATCAAGCTAGCCCGAGAGCGTTTACCCAGTGATTTACCAAATGGCTCGATCGAGTTTTTTGCGGGTGATATGTTGGATCCCAGTTTGGGTCAATTTGATCACGTAGTGTGCATGGATTCCATGATTCATTATCACCGGCAAGATATTACTAAGGCATTGGCAGGACTAGCAAAACGAACTCACCATACGATTGCATTCACCTTTGCGCCCAAGAATCCTTTTTTATCAACCATGATTGCAGTGGGACGATTATTTCCCAGGGGTGATCGCGCACCATTTATTGAACCTGTGGCAGAGCAAACTTTAGCCAAGTTAATTACCCAAGAGGCACTCTTAGAATCTTGGCAAATTGCAAGTACGCAAAAGATTGCCCGCGGTTTTTATATTTCTCAGGCGATGGCTCTTCGCAAATCATGAAATCGCTCAACATCAACCTTTTCCAAGCATGGCGTCGTATCTCGCCAAGCTTGATGCCGTTCTCTGATGTGGCAACCAAAGACCTGCCTTTAAGTAAATGGTTACGCCTTGCATTATTTCAAGTATCGGTTGGGATGGCGACGGTCATGTTGATTGGTACTCTGAATCGCGTCATGATTGTGGAAATGGGTGTAGCAGCTAGTCTTGTCGCGTTGATGGTTGCACTGCCTTTAGTATTTGCTCCTTTTAGAGCCTTGGTGGGCTTTCGGAGTGATCGTCATCGCTCATTCCTTGGCTGGAAACGAGTCCCCTACATTTGGTTAGGCAGTTGGTTGCAATTTGGTGGCTTAGCCATCATGCCATTTTCATTGATATTACTTTCAGGCGATTCTAATTGGCCTGCATGGTTTAGTCATATTGCTGCAGCTCTTGCATTTTTATTGGTGGGGGCCGGTATGCAAGTGACCCAAACGGCGGGTTTAGCATTAGCCTCTGATTTGGCAACACCTGCCTCTCGTCCTCGCGTAGTGGCACTGATGTATGTCATGTTCTTACTAGGCATGGTTTTTAGTAGTCTCTTGTTTGGTTTTCTACTTAAAGATTTCTCACCCGTTCGTTTAATTCAGGTAGTGCAAGGCGCGGCGGCATTAACGATGCTCTTTAATCTGCTTGCATTATGGAAGCAAGAAGCACGTCAGCCAAAGACTAAAGAGCAATTAGCGATGGAGCCGATCATTCGTTTTCAGGACTCCTGGAAACAATTTGCTAAGCAAGATAAAGTGATTCGGTTTCTAGTCGCTCTTGGCATGGGTACCGCTGCTTTTAGTATGCAAGACATTATTCTGGAGCCTTACGGTGCAGAGGTGTTGGGTTTATCTGTGAGCGCTACTACCTTGCTAACCAGCCTTACTGCCCTAGGAGCTCTGCTGGCATTTATGCTGGCTGCAAAAGTATTAAACCGTTCAATTGACTCACATCGCCTAGCAGCAGTTGGTGTTTTGTGCGGTATTTTTGCCTTTACCTGCGTTATTTTTTCTGAGCCACTACTATCCCCAACCTTATTTAGGATTGGCGCTTTCTTAATTGGATTTGGCGGTGGCTTATTTGCCGTGAGTACTCTCGCAACGGCCATGAGCTTTGACTCCTTAGGTATGAACGGTTTAGTTATTGGTGCGTGGGGCGCTGTGAGTGCATCCGCTGCTGGTTTAGCGATTGGTCTTGGCGGAGTGATTCGGGATTTAGTGTCAAGTTTGGCTGTATCTGGAAC
>DBCI01000043.1:0-1404 GCA_002292975.1 Polynucleobacter sp. UBA962
AGGCTTAGTAGGGAACTTATTAAATCACCCGCATTTGGCAGTAAGAGCGATTGCGTCATTAAGTTACGTAAGGCTATTGGAAAAAACACACACGGAAAACTGCGTAAACACGAGCAGAATGCGCTGAGGGAAAGATTAATGGAGTTAGCCAATGCCGCTGATTAATAAGCTCTTAAGCTATTTGGTGCGCGGATATCAGCTTACACTTTCCCCCTTTTTTGGATCCCAGTGCAGATTTGCGCCAAGCTGTTCTGAATATGCCTGCCAGTGCCTTAAAGCGCACGGGCCAATGAAAAGTCTCGTTAAAATCAGTTGGCGCATTTTGCGCTGCAATCCCTGGTCGGCCGGCGGTTATGACCCCGCCGTTAAAGAGACTACCGAAAAATCATTTATTACCAAGACAAGCAATTAAAAATGGACATCAAGCGAACACTACTTTGGGCAGTATTAACAATTTCGGGCTTGATGCTCTATAACAACTGGCTGCTTTACGATGGTCAGCAGGCCCTTTTTGGGCCAACCCCACTTACGCCAAATGTTTCTAAACCACTAGAACCAAAAGAAACTCAAACAGGAGCCCCGGCTGTCGTAAACCCGGCAACCCCACAGACCCCTGCCACCCCACCAAGCGCAGCTGACCTTCCCAAGCAAGCGGGCCTTCCACAACCACAACAGGGCCCATCCATTAGCGTTACAAATCTAACAACCGGTGAAAAACATAGCATCAAAAATGACGTGCTGGAGTTAGAAATAAGCACAACGGGAGCAAGTGTAATAAACGCTAAATTACTTAAACAATTAGGCATAGACAAAAAGCCAATCACCCTTTTGCAGATCACACCGCAAAACCAATACTTTGTTCGTTCGGGCCTAATATCGGCAACCAGCAATGATCTACCAAATCACACAGCCACCTTTGTTCTGAGTAAAAACGGGCGCGCCGAAAATAAAAACCTTATAAGTTTTGTAAGTGAAAAGGGTGGCGTACGTCTTGAGAAAACATACTTTTTAAGCGATGGTAGTTATGTGGTCGAAGTAGAACATCGCATTACACAAATAAGTACACAAGGCGCTGCGAATCCACTCGTTCTCTACAGCGAGTTAGTGCGCGATGGAACTGCTGTAAGTGATAGCGAGTTCTATAGCACATTTACAGGCCCTGCTTTATATACCGATAAAGAAAAGTTCACAAAAATAGATTTTTCAGACATTGAAAAAAATAAAGCGAACATCCCAAGGCAAATTCCTGCCGGAGAACCCGGCTGGGTTGCCATGGTTCAACATTACTTTGCGAGCGCTTGGCTACCAAGTGATAAAACGGTGAGGGATGTCTATGTGGGAAAGGTCGAGCAAAATTTATATCGTATTGGTCTACAAACCCCGCTCAACCCCTTGGCAGCCGGC
>DBCI01000043.1:1479-9839 GCA_002292975.1 Polynucleobacter sp. UBA962
CTCTTAGAAAAAATTGCTCCAGGCTTTGACTTAATCAAGGACTATGGTTATCTGACGGTTATTGCAAAACCCATTTTTTGGCTACTGGAGCAAATCCACTCCTACGTTGCCAACTGGGGTTGGGCAATTGTTATCTTGACACTCCTAATTAAGCTTCTATTTTTCCCGCTGTCGGCCGCGAGCTATAAGTCAATGGCCCGCATGAAAGAAGTGCAGCCGCGCCTCATGACTTTACGCGAGCAACTAAAAGGCGACCCACAAAAACTTAATCGTGCCATGATGGATTTATACAAACAAGAAAAAATAAATCCATTAGGAGGATGTTTGCCAGTTGTTGTTCAGATCCCAGTCTTCATCGCTCTTTATTGGGTGCTTTTGTCGTCCGTTGAAATGCGCAACGCCCCTTGGATTCTGTGGATTAATGATCTTTCGGTGCCTGATCCCTACTATATATTGCCGGTGATCATGGCCGTATCGATGTACGTGCAGGTTAAGTTAAACCCAACCCCGCCGGACCCGCTTCAAGCAAAGATCATGATGTGGATGCCGATCGTATTTTCGGTCATGTTCTTCTTTTTCCCAGCAGGATTGGTGCTCTATTGGGTTGTTAATAATATTTTGTCAATTGCGCAGCAGTGGCAAATCAACCAAATGTTTGCGAAGCGAAGCGCGAATAAATAATTGTCTCCGATGGGGATCGAATGAGAAACCATCCCATCGCAGCGATTGCTACCCCACCGGGGTCCGGTGGGGTTGGCATTATTCGGGTATCAGGGCCAAACCTCGTTGGCTTGGCAGAGCTTCTGTTGGCCAAACCCCCCAAGCCGCGCTTTGCCCACCACCTATATTTAAATGACTCACAAGGCAATCGCTTAGATGAGGCATTGCTGATTTATTTTAAGGGACCGGCTTCGTTCACGGGGGAGGATGTTCTAGAGTTGCATTGCCATGGCGGGGCATTTTTGACGCAGATGATTTTGAACAGAGTAATTGAACTGGGGCGCCACTGGGGCATTGTGCAGGCGGAGGCCGGTGAGTTTTCTCTAAGAGCTTACCTTAATGGCAAAATTGATCTTGCTCAGGCTGAAGCCATACCCGATCTTATCAATGCGCAAAATGATGCCGTTATAAAGGGAGCGGCGCGCTCACTGCAAGGACGGTTCTCGCAGAGAATTAATCAACTGATCGAGGAGATTACTCAGCTTCGCATATTGGTTGAGTCCACTTTAGACTTTCCAGAAGAAGAGATTGAGTTCCTCGAGAGCTCCAAAGCAAATGAACGGCTTGCTGAGCTTTTAATAAAGCTTCATGAGCTGGTTGAAGAGACGCGGCAAGGAAAAATCCTACGCGACGGAATACAGCTTGCGCTGGTTGGTTCGCCCAATGTTGGCAAAAGCTCATTATTAAATTATTTTGTGGGCGAAGAGCGTGCGATTGTTACCCCCGTGGCCGGCACTACCCGCGATCGCATTCAAGAGAGCATCTCCTTACAAGGAATGCCCATTCACCTTATTGACACCGCGGGCCTCAGGACGTCTACTGATTTGGTTGAGCAGCTTGGAATTGCAAAAACATGGGATGCAATTCAAGATGCGGACACGATTATTTATATGCGTGACCTTTCTCAAGCAGAGAGCCCCGAGGAGAGTCTGCTTGCAGCGCAAGTGACGAAGCGCGCCAGTAAAAAAGCACACATCATTAATGTCTTTAATAAATTAGATTTACTTGCTACTGAAAACTGTTCGGGCCACTCTCTTGATGACGAAAGCGCTATTTATATTTCGGTAAAAACAGGCGCAGGACTGGATCGCCTGAGAAAAAGAATTCTCGAAGGGGTGGGTTGGCACAGCAACGAGGCAGCCGGCATATTTACAGCTCGAGAGCGCCACTTAAGCGCGATTGCGCTTGCAAAAGAATGTTTATTTAGAGCCCAAGTGCATGGCACAAATGGCAATCGCTCTCTAGATTTGTTCGCAGAAGAGCTTCGCCATGCACAAGATGCGCTTGGCCTAATAACAGGGAAACTGTTGCCAGATGAGTTGCTTGGAAAAATCTTTAGTGAGTTCTGCATTGGTAAATAAGCCGTCAAATCAATATGACATAAATGTTAAAATTGATGTATTCGGATAGCAGATAAAAAATAATAGTCTTAAAAAATAAAGGTTTACATTTAAGGGCGTCATGAACATACCAGCCAGTCCAAGCGCGTTACAGATTAACGCACCAAGCTATGTGAAAAATCAAAAGTTAATTCAATGGGTGCAAGAAATTGCCTCGCTTACTCAGCCTGATCAGGTGCATTGGTGTGATGGATCGGCCGCTGAATATGACACTTTATGTGATTTGCTGGTAAAGGCAGGAAGCCTAAAAAAATTAAATCCTGCAAAACGCAAAAACTCTTATTTAGCAATCTCCGATCCCATGGATGTGGCGCGAGTTGAAGATCGAACCTTTATTTGTTCCAAAGATAAGGATGATGCAGGCCCTACCAATAATTGGGTGGAGCCAAATGAAATGCGTTCAACTTTAACCCCCTTATTTGAGGGGTGTATGCGTGGCCGCACACTGTATGTTGTGCCATTTTCCATGGGCCCACTCGGTTCCCCAATTGCACATATTGGCGTCGAGTTGTCAGACAGCCCTTATGTTGCTATTAACATGCGCATCATGACCCGCATGGGCAAGGGGGTTGTGGAATTACTGGGCGCGGATGGCGAGTTTGTTCATTGTGTGCACTCGGTCGGTAAGCCGCTTCCTCGTGGTGAAAAGGATGTTGTTTGGCCAAACAACCCTACAAAATACATCGTACATTACCCAGAAAGTCGGGAGATCTGGTCTTTTGGTTCGGGCTATGGCGGCAATGCGCTCTTAGGAAAAAAATGCTTTGCGCTTCGCATTGCATCCACGATGGGGCGTGAACAGGGTTGGCTGGCAGAACACATGCTGATTTTGGGAGTAAGCTCACCCGCGGGAAAAAAATACCATGTTGCGGCAGCCTTTCCGTCGGCGTGCGGAAAGACAAATTTTTCGATGATGATCCCGCCCAAGGGTTTCGAGGGTTGGAAGGTAACGACGGTGGGCGATGACATTGCCTGGATTAAGCCTCGCAAAGATCCTGCCACGGGACAAACACGCTTGTATGCAATTAATCCAGAGTCCGGATATTTTGGAGTGGCCCCCGGCACCAATCGTGCTACTAATGCAAATTGCGTAGATTCATTAAATCAGGATGTCATTTTTACAAACGTAGCTTTGACCGACGATGGTGATGTTTGGTGGGAAGGCCTCACCGAGACCCCGCCCAGCCACCTCATTGATTGGCAAGGAAAGGATTGGACCCCAGAAGACGGCAAGTCGGGCCGGTTAGCGGCACATCCAAACGCGCGCTTTACGATGGCTGCAAGCAATAATCCAGCAGTTGATCCTAATTGGGACAATCCAGAAGGCGTGCCGCTCGACGCATTTATTTTTGGTGGGCGCCGCTCGACTACTGTGCCGCTTGTTACGGAGGCGCGTAATTGGGTTGAGGGCGTTTATATGGCTGCAACCATGGGCTCAGAAACCACCGCCGCAATTACCGGTCAGGTTGGCGTTGTGCGACGTGATCCATTCGCGATGATCGCATTTGCCGGATACAACATGAGCGACTATTTTCAGCATTGGTTAAATATTGGTAAGAAGTTGGAGGCTGAAGGTGCGAAGCTACCCAAAATTTATTTAGTGAATTGGTTTCGTAAAGATGAGAATGGCAAATTTATTTGGCCAGGCTTTGGCGAGAATATGCGGGTGCTATCTTGGATTTTGGGGCGAGCAGAAAAAACAGCAGGGGCGCAAGAGACCCCCGTCGGTCACTCGCCGGGTCACGCCGATCTTAATTGGAACGGCTTGAGTTTGTCGGCGGAGCAGTTTCATAAAGCAATCGCAATACAAGCGGATGATTGGAAGACGGAGCTTGATTTACACCAAGAGCTTTTTGATAAATTGGCACATCGCTTACCAATAGAGTTAATCGAGACGCGCGCTAAATTACAACAGCGTTTTGGAACATAAGTTTTTTGCCTAAAGAGCATGTTGATGTTCTGATTGTGGGTGCCGGCATTGCCGGCGTTACCCTGGCTAGACAGTATTGTGGGCTGGGCCTTGCAACATGCTTAATAGATGCTCAAGCTGGTCCTGGAAGACTTACTTCGGCGCATGCTGGGGCGATTACCCACCCCCCAGTAGGGCGCACTGCCAGCAAACTTCATACCATAGCCTTGGGCGCATTTCGTCTTGTTGTAGAGGATTGGCAAGATCGCTGGCAGGAGCGGGGGGTTTTTTTACAGAGCAAGCCAAATGCATCCTTTGACCAAGCAGCGCTCTCTGAAAAATTGCAGCAATTAGGGATTGGGCCTGATACGGGCCAGTTAATTTCTTCGCTGACAGCACAAGATCGTTTTGGGATTAAGCGCTCGGGTATTTGGTTTCCGAGCGCCGGCTCAATCAATTTGGGGCGGCTGTGTGAGGATCTGGTGCAACAAAGTCCTGGGTTATATACGGTATGGGAAAGGACCGTAGCGCGTATTCAAAAAGAAAACGGTATCTGGCTCGCATTCGACCAAAAGGGAGATTTATTACAACGAGCCCACACGGTTATTTTGGCAAATGCGTTTGGAGCTCAAGATCTACTAAGTCCGTTTGGCACCCATCTGTTTTTAAAGCCAGTGCGGGGCCAACTGAGTATTTTTGGTTTAGCAAAAAACTCTAAACTACTTCATCGGCTGCCTAAAACAATTATCTCAGGTGAGGGCTATTGCTTGCCACCTCGGTATGACATCCAGCAACAATGCTATCGCTGGTTAGTAGGCTCAACCTACGATGAGCAAGACGATTGTCTGGAGCCCAGAGCGATTAGCGACCACCATAACCTACAGTTAGCAAAAGGAATATTGGCCCCAACGGAATTGAAGATCGATGAGCTTCACCCCATTGATCAATTTGTGGGCTTGCGTTGCGTTACTAAGGATCGACTTCCGTTAATCGGCGCCTTACCCCAGTTAGAAAATATTTACGTGGCCACTGCGCTAGGATCAAGGGGGCTGTTATGGTCTACCCTTGCGTCTTATGTAATACCAGCACTATCTCATTCCTCGGCTTTCGCCTTAGACCGACTTGCACGCTTTGGCTTGGGCGCAGATTTACTCACATCTTTATCGCCCACTCGTTTTTTTGCTGGCGCCTTAGCTTCAAACTCAAAGCCAATTTTTCCACCTTCGCCTAGGGCAAGATAAGCCTTAAAGCCGCGGCCAGTTCGATTTGACTTAAAGTTTGTTAAGAGATCAGTTTTACCTTGTGTCAGCAATTTCTTAATTTGTTCTGCAGAAATTTCTTGTTGAAGAACCACTTTACCGGTTTTAAAATCACATGTTTTATTTGGGCCCGTATTGTGTTCGCATACATAGCGCATACCATCCTCATAAATAGCCCCAGAGCATTTTGGGCATACGCCCAGCGCTTCCCTACCAGCGAAGTCAATGACCTCCACATCATCATCTTGACTGTTTCCAAAATCAAATTCTAGTTTAAAGCCCGCATTGGGATAGTCAGCATTATCCTCAGGGATTTCAACCAGTTTAATAATGGCTGCAAACGGCCGGCCCATCTTGCTTCGAAAGCCTTGTAAAGGGCCGATGGTTTTATCTTTAAGAAGCAACTCTGCTTCGTTGTACTCAAAAGCTCTGCCACCCGGTGTTTTGCTGATCGTAAATCCACAGGATTCGCATGCAAAGCGCCGATAGTTTTCTTTAACGGCTTTGCCGCAATGAGGGCAGGGAGTTTTAAGTGTGACGTAATCCCCAGGAATGGTATCGCTATTAAACTCTTTGGCCCGCTTCACAATTCGTTGCGTCATTTGCGCAATTTCTTGCATGAAGGTATTGCGATCTAGCTTGCCTTGTTCGATTAAGGAAAGTTTATGCTCCCAAGTTCCTGTAAGGTCGGGCTGAGTCAGTTCAGAGACATCGAGGCCGCGCAATAGGGTCATTAATTGAAATGCTTTTGCCGTTGGGATGAGTTCACGTGCCTCACGAACCATATATTTTTCTGCAAGCAGGCCTTCGATAATCGCCGCTCGCGTAGCGGGCGTTCCTAGGCCCTTTTCTGCCATCGCTTCACGCATATCATCATCGTCTACCCATTTACCAGCGCTTTCCATCGCAGAGAGCAATGTTGCTTCGGTGTACCGCGCGGGAGGTTTGGTCTTGAGGGCCAGAAGTTCAATCGATTCACTTTGAACCGACTCGTTCTTTTGAACGGGCACTAACTCATCATCTGCTTGGCTTGTTTTGCCATAAACGCTTAACCAGCCCGGCTCGACCAACACACGACCTTCGGTCTTAAAGTGATGGCCAGAAACCTCTGTGATTCGAGTGGTTACTCGATATTCTGCGGCCGGATAAAAGACTGCCAAGAACCGGCGTACGACCAAGTCATAGAGTTTTTGCTCGGGCTCGCTGAGCGTTTTGGGAGACTCGAGCGTGGGAATAATTGCAAAGTGGTCAGAAATTTTGCTGTTATCAAAAATACGTTTATTCGGTTTAATCCATGACTTTTTACCATCTCCCTTGAGAATGGTGTTCGCAAAAGATTGGTACTCGGGCGAGTGTTCGCCCAAATTAGCAATAGTGCTGTGAACAGTTTCTAGGTAGTCCTCAGGAAGCGCCCGAGCATCGGTTCTTGGATAGGTTAAAACCTTATGCCTCTCATAAAGGGCCTGTGCAAGTCCCAAGGTGTTTTTAGCAGAAAACCCAAAACGCGCATTTGCCTCACGTTGCAAACTGGTGAGATCAAACAATTGCGGGGCAAGTTGAGTTGCTGGCTTAGATTCTTCGGTGACAGTTCCTTTTTTATTTCGGCACGCAGCTACAATACTTTTAGCAGCTGCCTCACTCCAGAGGCGATTTTCTCGGGCATCGGGATCGGTCAGATCTTTTTTAAACTCAGGATTAAACCACCGCCCTTCATAAATGCCTGCCGCCGCAATAAACTCCCCGCGGACCTCCCAGTAATCTTTAGGAACAAATTTACGGATTTGTTCTTCGCGCTGGACGACGATCGAAAGGGTCGGTGTTTGCACGCGCCCCACGGTTGTTAAGAAAAACCCCCCGCCTTTACTATTAAACGCCGTCATTGCGCGAGTGCCATTAATCCCCACCAACCAATCAGCTTCCGATCGGCAGCGGGCCGCATCAGCAAGTGGTTGTAAATCACTATCGGAGCGCAGCTTAGAAAAGCCTTCTCGTATCGCTGCAGGGGTCATTGATTGAAGCCAAAGACGCTCAACAGATTGAGGCGCTTTGGCATGTTGTGCAATTAGACGAAAGATGAGCTCACCCTCACGGCCCGCATCACACGCATTAATAAGACGGTTGACATCTTTGCGCTTGATCAGTTTTTGCAAAACTTTGAGGCGCGGCTCTGTCTTAACGATGGGGCGTAAATCAAAATGGGGCGGGATTACTGGCAAATTAGCAAATGACCACTTGCCACGCTTAACCTCATATTCATCTGGTGCGGCAATTTCTAATAGATGCCCGACGGCCGATGAAATTAGAAAAGCATCATTCTCAAAATACTCATCATGTTTTGTAAAGCCACCTAAGGCCTTTGCAATGTCATTTGCAACGGAGGGCTTCTCGGCGATGATGAGTGCCTTCGGGTGCTCTGCGCTTACGGTCGATTTGCTAGCTTTTTTTGTTGTTGCCACTGTTTGCCTATGAAAGAGGGGTGGAGCCCACCCGTTTTGAGTTTTGTTTTTGGGTCAAAAGGAAGCCTAATTTAAACGTTTTTTAAAGTAGGCCAGCATTGACCCTTTTTTATTATTAGCCCAAATCCTAAATTAAAGTCAAATCGCACTTGGCGACACACTCGCCAAATTGATATTTTATATATATAAATCATGTAGTTATAAAAAAACACAAGTTTATTAAAAAGATAACTTTCAATGAAAACGTTCATTGGGAAGCTCATTAAGGATGTCTTCAATCCCGCAAATTAGCTTCGCCCCTTCCTGGATTAGCCGATGAGAGCCGGCATATAGCGCCGAAGAAATCGGGCCCGGTATCACAAACACCTCGCGGCCAAGGTTAGAGCTGAGATAGGCAGTAATTAATGACCCTGACTTATGGGCGGCCTCAATCACAACCGTTCCCAGGGATAGAGCTGCAATAATGCGATTTCGCCTTGGGAAATGGAAGCTTTTAGGACCTGTACCGGGCGGGTATTCTGAGATTAATAGGCCTACTGTTGCAATTTGTTTTGCTAGGTCCCGATGCTCGCTTGGATAAACACTGTCCAGACCGTTTCCACAAACCGCAATAGTT
>DBCI01000010.1:0-1191 GCA_002292975.1 Polynucleobacter sp. UBA962
AAATACTGGGGTTATAAAGCCATGCAAGGCCATCGCTACTGGGCCATGGAAATGAGATGCCAAGCTTGTCATCGCCGGATGCTTAGCAGCATCCACAAAAATTGCATCTCCGAAGAAGGTACCAAAAAGCATTGGATCAATGGTGTAATACCCAATGAAGACTGATGGGATTGCCAACGCAATCAATGGCAAGGTAATTACCCAAGGTGACTCATGCGGCTTCTCGCCGGGGGCCAGGCCGTGATGATCGCCATGCTCATCATGGTTGCCATGATCATCATGCCCGAAACGCTCTTTGCCATGGAATACATAGAAATAAAGACGGAAAGAATACAAAGCGGTTACAAAGACACTCATCATGACCGCAAAGTAAGCAAAGCCTGAGCCAGGAATACTGCTTGCAGCGACCGCTTCAATAATGGAGTCTTTAGAATAAAAACCGGAGAAGAATGGGGTGCCAATGAGTGCCAAGGATCCTAATAACATCATCAGACAACTGATCGGCATGTACTTCCATAAACCGCCCATCTTGCGCATGTCTTGCTCGTGATGCATGCCAATAATGACACTACCCGCCCCTAAGAACAATAAAGCCTTGAAGAATGCATGGGTCATTAAATGGAATATAGCGATTGGATACGCTGACACTCCCAGAGCAACGGTCATATAACCTAACTGCGAAAGTGTGGAATATGCCACCACCCTCTTAATATCGGTCTGCACGATTCCAAGAAAGCCCATGAAGAGTGCTGTGATTGAACCCACAACCAAGATAAAACTTAAGGCAAAATCAGACAACTCAAAGAGCGGTGACATTCTGGTCACCATAAAGATACCAGCGGTCACCATCGTGGCAGCATGGATCAATGCAGAGATCGGGGTTGGGCCTTCCATTGAGTCAGGCAACCAAACGTGTAAGGGAAACTGGGCTGATTTACCCATCGCACCAATGAATAAGCAAATACAAGCTGCGGTTACTAAGTTCCAATTAGTTCCAGGTACAGTTTGCGCAGCCAACACGGTGTTTTGGGCAAAGATATCGGCGTAGTTCATGGAACCGGTGGCGGCCAACAACAAACCGATTCCTAAAATGAAGCCAAAGTCACCAACCCGATTCACCAAGAAAGCCTTCATATTGGCAAAGACTGCGGTGGGTCGGTCGTAATAAAAACCGATCAAGAGATAGGAGAC
>DBCI01000010.1:1292-7807 GCA_002292975.1 Polynucleobacter sp. UBA962
GAGATATAGGCAAAGAAGCGGTTATAGCCCTCCTCACCTTTCATATAGCCAATGGTGTAAATGTGGACCATTAAGGATACGAAGGTCACGACCACCATCATCACTGCGGTGAGTGGATCAATCAGAAAACCAATATCAAAGCTGAGCTCTCCTAACTTCATCCAGGTATACACGCTACCATCAAAGTAGTAGCCGTTGTTGACTTCAAACAAGACCCAGCAAGACAAGATCAGGGCAATGGTGACCCCTAAAATTGTCAAGGACTGAGTAGCCACCTGCCCAATCCGATTTCCAAAGAATCGGGTTCCCAATAAACCAGCCATGGCCGAACCTACCAGCGGGGCTAGCGGTATTGCGCAGAGATGGGCGATGGTTAAGGAGGATGCCATGCGCTTAACCTTTAAGGTGATCCAAATCTTCAGCATTAATGGTGTCGACCTTACGGAAGAGGACCACCAAAATGGCTAAACCAATCGCAGCTTCTGCCGCAGCCACGGTCAGAATGAAGAACACAAATACTTGCCCCGCCATATCCCCTAAGTAATGGGAGAAGGCTACAAAGTTCATATTGACAGCGAGCAACATGAGCTCGATAGCCATCAATAGAATGATCACATTACGACGATTTAAAAAGATACCAACCACGCTAATCGCAAACAGGATGGCACCAAGAACAAGATAATGAGCGAGTGTGATGGTCATGATTAACTCTTGCCCTCAGGCGATTTCGACTTACGATCCTGCTTGGCTTCATTACTAGAATCCATCGAGACAATCCGCATCCGGTCTTTTGCCTTCACGGCCACTTGATCAGCAATGTTTTGTCCCTTCACGTCCTTGCGCTTACGCAAGGTCAATGCCACCGCAGCAATAATTGCCACTAAGAGAATGATTCCGGCGATCTCAAAGGCATAGAGGTAATCGGTAAACATCAGATAGCCAAGTGCCTGAGTGTTGTTAGCAGAGACCACTTCGGGGAGGATATTGACGGGGGCAGTGGTACCAATAAATCCTCGGATCAAGATAATCGATAACTCGAGGATGATAACCACGCCAATGAGCATTGCCAGAGGGAGGTATTTTTTAAAGTCACGACGTAGGTGGGCTAAATCAAGATCGAGCATCATCACCACAAACAAAAATAGCACCATCACGGCACCCACATACACCAAAATCAGAATTAAGCTTAAGAACTCCGCCTTGAGCAACATCCAAATACCCGATGCACTAAAGAATGCGAGTACAAGGAATAAAGCGGCATGCACTGGGTTAGATACGGTCACCACTCGCAATGCAGCTATGACCAGCAAAGCAGCAAAGGCGTAGAAGAAAACAGCAAAAAGAGTGGATGGATCAAAGTTCATAAATAAATCAATTAACGATAGGGTGCATCGGCCTCACGATTTGCAGCAATTTGTTTTTCATATTCGTCACCGACGGCCAATAACATCTCTTTGGTGAAATACAAATCGCCGCGTTTATCGCCAAAATATTCAAAGATATTGGTTTCGACAATCGCATCGACTGGGCAAGCCTCTTCACAAAAACCACAGAAGATGCACTTGGTTAAATCGATGTCATAGCGCGTTGTTCTGCGCGTACCATCCTCACGCTGATCCGACTCAATCGAAATAGCCAAGGCAGGACACACCGCCTCGCATAGTTTGCAAGCAATACAGCGCTCTTCCCCATTGGGATAGCGACGCAATGCATGAAGCCCACGAAAACGAGGAGACAAAGGAGTCTTTTCTTCAGGGTATTGGATGGTGATCTTCCGCTTAAATAAGTAACGGCCGGTAATCGACATGCCAGTCAGTACGTCTTTTAGCATCAAGCTATCTAAGAACTGGGAGATTCGTTTAAACATCGTCGCTTAGCTCCAGATATTCCATGGGGACAAAATCCAAGCCCCAACCAAAAGAACCCAAAATACTGTCAAGGGAATAAAGACTTTCCAGCCTAAACGCATAATTTGGTCATAGCGGTAACGTGGCAAGGTGGCACGCAACCAAATAAAACAGGAAAGCAAGAAGAAGGTCTTGGCAAATAGCCAGAAGAAACCTGGGATATCGCGTAAGACCGGTAGATCAAGGATGGGTAACCAACCGCCCAAGAACATCGTTGCTGCTAAGGCAGCAATCAAAATCATATTGGCGTATTCAGCGAGGAAGAACAGCGCAAATGCCATACCCGAGTACTCCACCATATGCCCTGCAACAATCTCGGACTCTCCTTCCACCACGTCAAAGGGATGGCGATTGGTTTCAGCAACGCCTGATATGAAATAAATCACAAACATGGGCAATAGTGGTAACCAGTTCCATGAAAGGAAATTGAGTCCCATGCTGGCGAAGTAGCCGACCTCTTGGGAACGAACAATATTGCTTAAATTAAGCGAACCTGCAACCATCAACACGGATACTAGAGCAAAGCCCATGGCAATCTCATAGGAGATCATCTGCGCTGAGGCACGCATCGCACCGAGGAATGGATACTTCGAATTAGATGCCCAACCCGCCAAGATCACGCCATAAACACCGACCGAAGTAATGGCCATAATGTAGAGCAAACCAGCATTCACATCTGCTAGTACAAGCTCCGCCTGAAATGGCATTACCGCCCAAGCAGCAAATGCTGGGGTAAGCACCATCAAGGGTGCAATGATGTACAAAGTATGACTCGCACGCGCCGGAGAAATAATCTCCTTCATTAAGAGCTTTAAGGCATCGGCGATTGGTTGTAATAAACCTAAGGGGCCAACACGATTGGGGCCTAAGCGAATATGCATCCAGCCGATTAATTTGCGCTCCCAGAGAGTGAGATATGCAACCGCAGCAAACATCGGCAGAACAATCACTATGATCTTGACCAAAGTCCATACCAATGGCCATATAGGACCAAAAAGGTCTGCGCCTTGGGTTGTGATAGTGTCCAAAAGATCTGTCATGAGTATCTTTAAGCGGTGACCGCCACTTTAGCGATGGTGACTTCTCCGAACATAGAACCGAGCTGAGTACTCATCCCAGTTCCGACCGCGATGCGCACTACGCCACTTACTAATCCAGGTTGCAGGGTAACAGGCACCTCAAGAGTCTTTCCTTCTTGGCTCACTGTAAGCAAGTCCCCTTCTTTTAAACTTAACTGCTCAAACAAATCCTCACCCACGCCAATTTGATTCGCCATCTTGGCGTCTCGCGTGAGTTGCAAAGATGGGGCACGACGTACGATTGCATCGCTTGCATAAATGGCTTGATCGGCTAGACGCTGAATCGACCCCGCTAGGACCTTCTTGTTCAGAATCTGTGCATTTGCTGTAAACGAATTACTTAAGGAATGCTCAAGGGGTTTTGCTAAAGCATCTGCAAGAACCTCCTCGGGTACGTTGTATAAGAATCCATCTAAGTTCAACAGACTACCCATTGCTCGCAATACTTTCCAAGCAGGTCTTGCGTCAGCCAAGGGACGAACAGCAGGTTGCATGGTCTGTACCTGAGCTGCCATATTTATATAAGTACCCACGGTCTCGGTATATGGAGTGATGGGCAAGATAACATCGGCTAACTCTAATAAATCAGGGCTCGTAAATGCACTGAGAGCAATCACCGTATCCGCCTTTGTCAGTGCTGCACGGGTTTGCTGTGGGTTAGGTAAATCCATCAGAGGCTCAAGGTTCATCAGCACATAAGCGCGTGCATTGCTTTGCAAAAGGCTCTCGACACTTCCGTCATTACCTTGCGTAGCGCCAACTACTTGTGCGCCAACTGCATTGCCACCCTCGCCCAAGAATCCTAAGCAAGCGCCTGTATGGTGTGCAATGAACTCAGCCAAGATATGCAAATCTGATGCATTCGGATGGGCTATTGCGAGCGCACCCAATAAAATAGCCTGTTTCTCTGGGTTCTCTGAATTAGCACCTGCTAATAATTGATCAGCGATGCGTTGCGCTGGCACTGATACCGAGCTAGCGTGTGCGCCCGCAGGCAAGGTCAGTGATTTTGCTTTGGCAATCGCAGTTGCAATTTCAGTTAACTGCTTCACCCACTCAGCAGGAGCGCTATGAAGATGAGCCGCGACTGGCATTAACCAATCATTGCCACCAGCGTCTAATCGATAAACCTCTAAGCCACGCTTAGTCGCTGTGCGAATGCGGGCAGCTAGCAAGGGCTGATCTTTGCGCAAATGACTACCAATCACCAAAACACGTTTGAGATGATTGATCTCTGCAATCGGCATTCCTAACCAAGCAAGCTGAGCAGCACCACGGGTATCGACTTGGCGTAAACGGCTCTCCACGTGACCGGAGCCCAGCCCACGCATCACCTTTTGCAAGAGATATAACTCTTCCACACTTGAGATTGGATGGGCTAAGGCTGCTAGAGCATTTGCACCATGCTGCTTCTGAATATCACCCAAGGAATGGACGACATAATCGAGTGCGGATTGCCAATCGGTTTCTAGCCACTGACCATTTTGCTTCACCATGGGGGTGGTGAGACGATCGGTGCTATTGAGGCCCTCATAGGCAAAGCGATCGCGATCGCTAATCCAGCACTCATTGATATCTTCGTTCTCTAGAGCAACCACTCGCATCACCCGGTTGGCTTTGGTCTGAACGGTCGTATTACTTCCCAAAGAATCATGGGGGCTCAGCGAGCGTTTACGAACCAACTCCCAGGTGCGCGCTGCATAACGGAATGGCTTGCTGGTTAAGGCGCCCACGGGACAAATATCGATCATATTGCCCGAGAGCTCAGAGTCAACGGTCTGCCCAACAAAGGTGGTGATCTCCGAATGCTCACCACGATTAATCATGCCTAACTCCATCACACCGGCCACCTCTTGACCGAAGCGCACACAGCGCGTGCAATGAATACAGCGTGACATCTCTTCCATCGAAATCAATGGGCCCACGTTCTTGTGGAAAACGACCCGCTTCTCTTCTTTATAGCGCGAACTGGACTTCCCGTAACCCACTGCCAGATCTTGTAACTGGCACTCACCGCCTTGATCGCAAATTGGGCAATCCAAAGGATGGTTAATGAGCAAGAACTCCATCACTGATTTTTGGGCTTCCACCGCTTTGGCTGAATGCGTAAATACTTTCATACCGGGCATCACTGGGGTAGCGCACGCTGGTAATGCTTTGGGGGCCTTCTCCACCTCAACTAAGCACATGCGGCAATTGGCTGCAATTGATAATTTCTTGTGATAACAGAAATGCGGTACATAGGTACCCAATTTGTTTGTGGCATGCATCACCATCGAACCCTGAGGCACCTCAACGGCTTTGCCGTCGACATGTATCTCAATCATGTTGATCGTACTCATGCTTAAGCTGCCTTCGCATAAGAAGAAACGAGACAGCGCTTGTGCTCAACATGATAGGCAAACTCATCCAGGTAGTGCTTGAGCATTCCTTGCACTGGCATTGCTGCAGCATCTCCTAAAGCACAAATGGTACGGCCTTGAATATTACCTGCCACATCTTTGAGTAGATCTAAATCCTCAGGTCGACCCTGACCATGCTCTATGCGGTTCACGATACGCCAAAGCCAACCGGTCCCCTCACGGCAGGGGGTGCATTGGCCACATGACTCTTCGTGATAGAAATACGACAAACGCAATAATGAGCGCACCATACAGCGGGTCTCATCCATCACAATCACTGCGCCCGAACCCAACATCGATCCCGCCTTCGAGATCGCGTCATAGTCCATGGTCATATCCATCATGATGTTAGCGGGCAATACGGGTGCCGATGAACCACCAGGAATAACTGCCTTTAATTGCTTGCCATTACGAACACCACCTGCGAGCTTTAATAACTCGGCAAACGGTGTACCGAGAGGAATCTCGTAATTACCGGGGTATGTGACATCCCCAGAGACAGAAAATATTTTGGTTCCGCCATTATTGGGTTTACCTAATTTCAGATAAGCATCGGAGCCAATCGCCAAGACAAATGGGACAGCCGCAAAGGTCTCGGTATTGTTAATCGTTGTGGGTTTGCCATATAAACCAAAGTTAGCCGGGAATGGTGGCTTAAAGCGGGGTTGACCCTTTTTGCCCTCCAACGACTCTAGCAAGGCGGTCTCTTCACCACAGATATAGGCGCCAAAGCCTGGAGTTGCATGCAATTGAAAGTTAAACTCGCTTCCCATAATGGTTTGACCAAGATAGCCCGCTGCACGTGCTTCGTCTAAAGCCTCTTCAAAGCGCTCATACACTTCCCAGATCTCACCATGAATGTAGTTATAACCGGCTGTGATTCCCATGGCATAGGCACCAATAATCATGCCCTCAATCAAGGCATGTGGGTTGTAGCGCATGATGTCGCGATCTTTAAAAGTGCCAGGCTCACCCTCATCGCTATTGCAAACCAGATATTTAGCACCCTGGTAGTTCTTGGGCATGAAGCTCCACTTCAAGCCGGTTGGGAAGCCTGCGCCTCCACGACCTCGTAATGAAGATGCTTTTAACTCCGCAATCACGGCATCAGGGGTAATCTTTTCAGC
>DBCI01000010.1:7879-12610 GCA_002292975.1 Polynucleobacter sp. UBA962
TGACCATCTAAACCAGCAAGAATTAAGGGCTTAATATGCCGACTGTGCAAACTGCTCATGCTGACACTCCCTGTTTTGCTTGAGACTTCAGCTCGTCTAGGAGAGCATCGATCTTATCGTGACTCATAAAACTACACATGCGATGATTATTAACGAGTAACACCGGAGAATCTCCGCATGCACCCATGCACTCCCCTTCTTTTAGAGTAAAGGTGCCACAGGGGGTTGTCTCATTAAAGCCGATACCTAATTTTTTCTGGAGATACTGAGCGGCTTCCTCGCCATGTGAAAGTTGGCAAGGCAAATTGGTACAAATCACTAATTTGAACTGGCCAATCGGCTTGGTCTCATACATATTGTAAAAAGTAGCCACCTCTTCAACCGCAATAGTTGGCATCTCAAGAATATCGGCGACCTCTGCAATGATGGCTGGGGATACCCAACCATGCTCCTTTTGGGCGGCAATCAAACAGGCCATGACGGCTGATTGCTTTTGCTCGGGTGGGTACTTGGCAATATTGCGATCCATCTCGGCACGCGCTTTAGGAGAGAAGAGTGAGTTTTTTGTATTCATTTATCGATCAATCTCACCAAACACAATGTCTTGGGTACCAATGATGGTGACTGCATCGGCAATCATGTGACCACGCGACATCTCATCCATCGCCGCAAGATGGGCAAAGCCGGGCGCTCTTATCTTTAAGCGATAGGGTTTATTGGCACCATCAGATATTAAATAAATACCAAACTCACCCTTTGGATGCTCCACTGCGGCATAGGCCTCGCCAGCCGGCACATGAATACCCTCGGTAAAGAGTTTGAAGTGATGGATTAGCTCTTCCATATTCGTTTTCATATCAACCCGGCTAGGGGGAGCCACTTTATGGTTATCACTCATCACCGGCCCTGGATTGGCGCGTAGCCATTTCACGCACTGCGCAATAATGCGATTCGATTGACGCATCTCTTCCATGCGTACTAAATAACGATCGTAACTATCGCCATTCACTCCCACTGGGATATCAAAATCGAGCTTGTCATAGACTTCGTAGGGTTGCTTCTTGCGCAAGTCCCACTCAATACCTGAACCACGTAGCATGGGTCCTGTAAAACCCATTTGTAAAGCACGTTCTGGCGTCACAACACCAATACCCACTAAGCGCTGCTTCCAGATACGGTTATCGGTTAAGAGATTGTTGTACTCATCGACATTGGCAGGGAAACGATTACTGAAATTCTCGATAAAGTCCAATAAAGATCCACTGCGGTTCTCATTTAAACGCTTAACTGATCCTTCGCTTCGAATCGCTGACTTGGCATACTGAGGCATTTGCTCAGGAAGATCCCGATAAACTCCGCCTGGACGATAGTAAGCAGCGTGCATTCGCGCACCCGATACCGCTTCATACATATCAAAGATATCTTCGCGATCACGGAAGGCGTATAAGAATATCGCCATCGCACCAACGTCAAGCCCGTGACAGCCAACCCAAAGCAAGTGATTGAGTAAGCGGGTGAGCTCATCAAACATAACCCGAATGTATTGCGCCCGAATCGGTACTTCAACATCCAATAACTTCTCGATCGCCATCACATACGCATGCTCGTTCACCATCATAGAGACATAATCCAAACGATCCATATAAGGAACGTTTTGAATCCAGGTTCTGGTCTCAGCTAATTTCTCAGTGGCACGGTGCAATAAACCAATGTGTGGATCTGCTCGTTGAATGACTTCGCCATCCAGCTCGAGTACCAAGCGCAAGACGCCATGCGCGGCGGGATGCTGTGGGCCAAAATTAAGGGTGTAGTTTTTAATCTCAGCCATTAGTTCAACCCACCATATTGCTCTTCACGAATCACGCGTGGCGTAACCTCACGCGGCTCAATCGACACCGGTTGATACACCACACGCTTTAGTTCAGGGTCATAGCGCATCTCAACCGTACCTGAAATGGGGAAGTCTTTGCGGAAGGGATGGCCAATGAAGCCATAGTCGGTCAAGATGCGACGTAAATCGTCATGCCCCTCAAATAAGATACCGAATAAATCAAACGCCTCACGCTCAAACCAATTGGCTGAGTTCCAAATAGGCGTCATGGAAGCCAGTAAAGGATAGTCGTCGTTGGGGGCAAATACTCTGAGTCTCAAGCGCAAATTATATTTAATCGAGAGTAAATGACTAACCACTGCAAAGCGGGGTCCGCTCCATGCTCCGTCTGCATAATCTTTGTAATCAACGCCACATAGATCAATTAACTGTTCAAACGAGAGACTGGGATCATCACGCAATAGTATTGCCGCCTCAGCATAATCTGCAGAGTCAACAACGATTGTGATCTCATTGCGCGCAATCACAGCGCTCTTTATGCGCTGACCAAGGACACGATCCAAATGCTGATGAAGTTGTTCTAAGCGCTCGGACATCTTATCCCTTACGCGCAATCGTACTGGTACGGCCAATCTTCGCCTGCAACTGAATAATGCCGTAGATCAGTGCTTCAGCAGTGGGTGGGCAACCAGGAACATAGACATCGACTGGCACGATACGATCACAGCCACGTACCACCGAATAGGAATAATGGTAGTAACCACCACCATTGGCACACGAACCCATTGAAAGCACCCAACGAGGCTCTGGCATCTGGTCATAGACCTTACGTAAAGCCGGTGCCATCTTATTGCACAAAGTACCAGCCACAATCATGAGATCAGACTGCCGAGGTGATGGACGAAACACCACACCAAAACGATCAAGGTCATAGCGGGATGCGCCAGCATGCATCATCTCAACGGCGCAACAGGCCAAGCCAAAGGTCATGGGCCATAGCGAACCTGTTCGGGTCCAGTTAATTAACTGATCCGCAGAGGTGGTAACAAAACCTTGTTTTAGAACGCCTTCAAGTGCCATCTACATTTACTCCCAATCAAGGGCGCCCTTTTTCCAGATATACACAAAACCAATCATGAATTCCAGAAGAAAGATCACCATTGCAAGGTAACCTTCCCAGCCAATATCCCTTAAAGCAACACCCCAAGGGAATAAAAATGCAGTTTCTAGGTCAAACAAGATAAAGAGAATAGCGATGAGGTAATAACGCACATCGAATTTCATACGAGCATCTTCGAAGGCCTCAAAGCCGCACTCGTAGGGAGAAACTTTTTCTGAATCGGGTTTGGAGGGAGCGAGAGTCTTGCCAAGAACAATAGGAGCCAATCCCACGCCGATACCGACAAGTATGAACAACAGCACTGGGAAGTAATTTGAAAGGTTCAACTTCTATCCTGCGTCAGTTTTATTTCAAAACACAAAAAATTATGTACGATTTAACTCTTTGAACTCTTGATTTATGACAAAAACCACAAGAATTCCCGAATAAACTAATCCACTATGGTGCCGACGGCGAGACTCGAACTCGCACAGCCTAAGCCACTACCCCCTCAAGATAGCGTGTCTACCAATTTCACCACGTCGGCATCTTGGAAAAGCCCTACAACAGCCTTCAATTCTACTGCATTGCACCCTTTTTAATGACCCGGAATTACTTTGGTACAACTGGCTTTGCTGGCTCTGTATTGCCCGCCGCTGCGGGGGCTGGAACGGATTGTGTGCCTTGCTGAGTTGGCGCCACAACCGGCAAAGTGGAATTTGATAAAACCCCTGACTCAACAGGCTTTTTACTACCCAACCAGGTAATACCAAGGGTACTGACAAAAAAGATCACTGCAAACACGGCAGTGGTGCGGGATAAGAAATTAGCCGAGCCCGTTGCACCAAATACGCTTCCCGACGATCCGGATCCAAAGGCAGCACCCATATCCGCTCCCTTACCCTGCTGGATTAATACCAAACCAATAATGGCCAAGGCAGAGACCACCTGCAATACAACAAATAAGGTTTTAAGCCACTCCATACGATTTCTCCATTAATAAATTAGTGATCTCATCGACCAAGCTATGCTCGACAAATTGATAAAAATTCTTGGGCATCCAAAGATGCGCCACCCACAAGCCCGCCATCAATATCTGGCATAGCAAATAATTCTGTTGCAATATCTGCCCGAATGCTGCCACCATAAATAATGCCAATATGTGCTGCCACATCATGATTGAACTCTGCTAACTGCAAGCGGATAGCCTGATGCATATCTTGTGCCATTTGCGCGCTAGCGACTTTACCAGTGCCGATAGCCCATATTGGTTCGTAGGCAATTAAGCAGTCAACTAAACGATCCTGCAAGGTGCCAACCTGACTGGCCACTTGACGCCGAACGATCTCAATGGCACGACCTGAATTTCGCTCATCCGCGGTCTCACCCACACAAATAATAGGCGTGATCTCATGATCCAAAGCAGACTCAGCTTTCAAGGCAATCGTTTCATTTGCTTCCCCAAACTGCATCCGTCGCTCTGAGTGGCCAACGATTACAAAACGCACATCCATTTCTTGCAGCATTGCCGCACTGACCTCACCGGTATAAGCACCAGATTCGTGAGCCGACACATCTTGGGCGCCAAGTAATAGCTGACTACTTGCTAAATACTGTGCGCACTGGTGTAAATAAGGAAAGGGAATACACACACCGAAACGCCGTCCAGCAGGCATGCCACATTGCATCCCTTCATTAACTGATTGCAACCATGCTTGATTAGTAGAAAGACTGCCATTCATCTTCCAATTACCAATGACAGTGAGTGCGCGCATGGTAAATCCTAATTACACAGTGAGAA
>DBCI01000010.1:12708-13129 GCA_002292975.1 Polynucleobacter sp. UBA962
TTTAATTTACCTGAATTCAATAGAGGCCATACATGTTCATAAAGCTCTTTAGCAATCTGGCGCTTAAATGCAACTGGGCGAGGCCTCAGTGTTGAACCTGTAACAGTCAAACGACGGCGTAATATTTGGCCTGTATTGACCTCCGATTTAGAGCCACCCATAATCGCAATCACCACAATACGACCGTCATCTGCAAGACAGTCAATTTCTCGTTGCAAGTAGGTGCCTGTGACCATATCTAAAATCACATCAACACCTTTGCCATTGGTGACCTTCTTAACCTCTTCCACAAAGTCTTGCGTTTTATAATTGATCGCCACATCTGCGCCGAGTTTGATACAAGCAGCACACTTTTCATCGCTACCAGCGGTTACAAAAACACGATGGCCCATTGCCTTAGCCAGCATGATGGCGGTGACTC
>DBCI01000119.1:0-4002 GCA_002292975.1 Polynucleobacter sp. UBA962
AATCCGTGCAAACGCACTGTGGTTATGGATTGACTCAAAGTTCTCAGCTTCGACCATTAACGACAGAATCCGTTGGTCATCTTTTAATCGACTTGCCACATCACGCACTAAATCCTCAACAAACTTAGGATTCTCATACGCATGCTCTGTGACCCACTTTTCATCTGGGCGCTTTAAGATCGCCCACAACTCACTGGAGGCTTCGCTCTCAGCAATACGAACTAATTCTTCAACCGTGAGATGAGCATCTGAATCTAATTTCACCAAGATCGTGACATGCGAGCGCTGATTATGCGCACCGTACTCGGAGATCTCTTTCGAACAAGGACACAAGCTCATCACGGGTACTACTGCTTGTAAGTACAAATCGACTTCAATTTGCTCATCGATACCTTGCGTGGCTTCTGCTAAATAAGTCACTTGATAGTCCATCCAACTTTGCACAGCAGAAACAGGTGCTATTTTTTTTACAAAGTGGGTATAACGCATCTGAATCCGCCCCTGCTTCGCTTCCAATAAAGGCAACATCTCTTTAGCCAATGAAGCTACTGTTGCGCTATCCATCTCTGTGTGGTCTTGCTCAATCAGGGCCACAAAGCGTGACATATGTGTACCCTTTTTATCGGCAGGTAAGGCCACATCCATCTCAAAGCTAGCAACGGTCGAAAATGATCCATTGGAGCTTCGCATCAAAACAGGTTGCTTAATTCCTCGAATACCTACCCGCTCAATTGCCAAGGCTCGGTCATCCACACTGCTTTGCACATCAGGCAATGCAGTGGGCTTTAAAAAGGAGGTATTGAGGTCATTCATATCGCTATTTTCCCTCAAAATACAAATGAGGTCTTTTTGGGATACTTATTTACCTGCTGGGACTTGGTTCTGATTGAATTTTAGGTCCAAAGATTGCGTGGCAAGATCTGGAAAGCGCTTAAGTATTGAGGCTTCTATACCCGCAGAATCCAAGCCACATTTAGCCATTAATAAGTTGTAGTCTCCATGCTCCACAAAGGTGTCCGGAAGACCTAATGCTAATAATGGTTTAGTAATCCCCAGTTGACTCATGGCCTCTAAACAGGCGCTACCCGCGCTCCCTTGAACACTCGCGTCCTCAACACTCACAAAGTAATCATGGTCTTTTGCCAACGCTTGAATCAACTCAATATCAAGTGGTTTTACAAAACGCATATTGACAACCGTGGCATTGAGCTTTTCAGCAACATCAAGTGCTGGATAGAGTAAGGTTCCAAACGCGAGGATGGCTAAGCGTTTTTCACTAGCGCTTGATTTTCTACGAATCTCTCCGCGCCCCAAGGGTAAAGTGCGTAATTCTTTAGAGGGTGGATTGCCAATACCAGCACCACGCGGATAACGCACAGCAGTCGGATGATCTTGATGATAGGCGGTGGTTAATAAATCACGGCACTCAGCCTCATCAGCGGGGGTCATGATCATCATATTGGGGATGCAACGTAAGTAGGCAATGTCGTAAGCGCCGGCATGGGTAGCGCCATCAGCACCCACTAAACCAGCGCGATCGATTGCAAAGACAATCGGCAAATCCTGCAAAGCGACATCATGGATTAATTGATCATAGGCACGCTGCAAGAAAGTAGAGTAAATCGCTACGACAGGCTTCATGCCCTCGCAAGCCATCCCGGCCGCAAAGGTGACGGAGTGTTGCTCGGCAATCCCGACATCGTAATAACGCTCTGGAAAACGCTTCTCAAACTCAACCAAACCAGAGCCTTCGCGCATCGCAGGAGTAATACCAACTAGTTTTGGATCGGCTTGAGCCATATCACACAACCAATCCCCAAATACTTGGGTAAAGGTCTTCTTGGAAACGCCACCTGATTTGATACCCTCTTGCGGATTGAACTTACCAGGGCCGTGATACAGAATGGGATCGGCCTCCGCCAACATATAGCCTTGGCCTTTACGGGTAATAACGTGTAAAAACTGTGGGCCATTACCCTCTTTGGCTAGGCGTCTTACGTTTTGCATCATCGGCACTAGGGTATTGAGATCATGCCCATCAATCGGGCCAAAATAGGTAAAGCCAAACTCCTCAAAAATAGTAGACGGAGACACAAACCCTTTGGCATGATCCTCTAAGCGTTTAGCAAACTCACGTAATGGAGGCGCCATCGAAGAGAGAACCGAGTCGATTCCTTTTTTGGTCGCTGAATAAATATTGCCACTCAGTAAGCGTGCGAGATAACGATTGAGCGCACCCACTGCTGGTGAGATCGACATATCGTTGTCATTCAGAATGACCACTAAAGGCATGGTCTCATAGACACCGGCATTGTTCATTGCCTCAAATGCCATCCCCGCACTCATGGCACCATCCCCAATCACAGCAACGGCCACACGGTCTTCACCCTTCGTTTGTGCAGCACGCGCCATTCCCATTGCAGCGGAGATGCTTGTGGATGAGTGCGCCGTACCAAAGGTGTCGTATTCACTTTCCTCACGCCTTGGGAAACCCGATAATCCAGAATACTGTCGCAGTGTGTTCATGCGATCACGACGACCGGTCAATATCTTGTGAGGATAACTTTGATGACCAACATCCCACACGATTCGGTCGTGCGGTGTATCAAACACGTAATGCAGTGCAATGGATAACTCCACCGTACCCAAATTAGAGGAAAGGTGTCCACCGGTTTTTGAGACCGAGTCAACAATATATTGCCTCAGCTCATCTGCTAAGGCGGGGAGCTGATCACGCTCAAGCTTGCGTAGCTCGCTAGGGTCGTTAATTGAATGCAGCATCTTATTTTTTTCGGTCCACAACTAAGCCTGCAAGATGGCGTAATGCATCCGCTTCAGGTCCAAACTGACTTAGGCTGTTTAGAGCTCTCCCTTTTAGTTCTTTTGCTAGTTCTTGTGCATAGTCTAAACCCTTCAGGGTCACATAGGTAGGCTTATCTTGGGCAGCATCTTTCCCAGCTGTTTTTCCAAGGGTAGCGCTATCAGCAGTAGCATCCAAAATATCATCAACGACCTGAAAGGCTAGGCCGAGGGCCTTAGCGAAGGAATGCAGGCTTTTTAAATCCTCTTTAGAAACCTGGGCTGCAATCCCCCCCAGTTGAACGGCACAAATTAGTAATGCACCTGTTTTCATCGCATGCATTTGTTCCAATGCAGGAAGATCCATTTTTTTGCCAACGTGCTGCAAGTCAATGGCTTGCCCCCCTGCCATCCCTTTAGAGCCCGAAGCAAGCGCAAGCGCCTCAATCATAGCCAAACGCATCGCGATTGTTTGTGGGCTATCAGATTCTTGGTGATTTGAGAGAATCTCAAAAGCACGGGTTTGCAATGCATCACCAACCAATAGTGCCGTTGCCTCATCAAAGGCTTTATGAACGGTTGGACGTCCACGGCGAAGATCATCATCGTCCATACAGGGTAAATCATCGTGCACTAGGGAATAGGCATGAATCATTTCAATAGCGGCGGCGGCAGTATCAACCAATGCTTGATCAAGCATTTCCTTGGGTCGCAGTTCGCTGGCAGCATAGACCAACAAAGGTCGTATACGCTTGCCACCACCTAGCACTGCATACCGCATCGCCTTGTGTAATTGCTCAGGCGTAGATCTCTCAGAATCTAAATTATGTAAGAGCGCGTTCTCTGCACGCTGGGATTGTGAGGCAAGCCATGCCTCTATCTGAAAATGGCTCATATCCGAGATCGTGTTAATAAATTAGGTCTCGATAAACTTAATCTGTTGCTCAACTTGGGCCAGAACCCCCTGGCAATGCTTTAAAAGAGCTGTGCCCCGCTGATAAGCCGACAAGGTCTCCTCCAAAGAAAGTTTGCCAGACTCCATCTGGCTAACTAATTTCTCGAGGTCTTTTAAGGCTTCCTCATAGCGCAAACCAGGATCAATCGCAGGAATAGTAGCGCTAGAGTCGGTTTCGGCTGAATTCACTTTTTTGCTAGGCATATAGCGACATATTAATACTGAATTGATAAGGGCAATGAGGGGGG
>DBCI01000119.1:4108-14814 GCA_002292975.1 Polynucleobacter sp. UBA962
TACTTCCTTTCCAATATCGACATGTCGATGGTTGGATTGGTTGTTCCGCTTAGCTTCGGCTGACTTTTTCGGGGGTGGGGAGAATGACTAATCTGGCTACCGCGCAGTTTCTTGCGCCGTCCAATTTACAACTGCCGGTTTCGGCATATTTTGATGTTGATTTATTTCAACGTGAGATGCGATTGCTCTTTAAGCAAGGCCCGGGCTATGTGGGTCACGAGCTCATGGTTCCCGAAAAGGGATCCTACCGTACCTTAGCTGCCGAGAACGAAGGTCGCATTTTGGTGCGCAATCGCGAGGGAAATCATGGTGTTGAACTTCTCTCTAACGTCTGTCGCCATCGGCAAGCCTTAATGCTCAATGGCAGCGGTCAAGTAGACAATATTGTTTGCCCCCTTCACCGTTGGACTTATGATCTTGAAGGCCAGTTGCTTGGGGCGCCGCACTTTGGTGATAAGCCGTGCTTGCATTTAGGGAAGTCGCCATTGCAAAACTGGCAAGGTCTCTTGTTTGAGGGGCCTCGTGACGTACATGCGGATTTAGGAAAACTGGGGGTTGCGAAGGATCTCGATTTTTCTGGTTACCTGTTGGACCATGTTGAAGTGCATGAATGCAACTACAACTGGAAAACCTTTATTGAGGTTTATCTTGAGGATTACCATGTCGTCCCCTTCCATCCTGGCTTGGGTAAGTTCGTTTCCTGCGAAGACCTCCATTGGGAGTTTGGCTCTTGGCACAGCGTGCAAACGGTTGGCATCCATAAAGAATTAAGCAAGCCTGGTACACCAACCTATCGCGCCTGGCATGATGCGGTCTTACGTCACCACAAAGGGCAAATGCCTAAGCACGGTGCAATCTGGTTAACCTACTATCCTAATGTCATGGTGGAGTGGTACCCTGGTGTTCTGTGCATCTCCACTTTGCATCCAATTGCACCAAACAAAACCCGTAACATCGTCGAGTTCTACTATCCTGAAGAAATTGTTCTTTTTGAACGTGAGTTTGTCGAGGCTGAACGAGCCGCCTATATGGAAACCTGCATCGAGGATGATGAGATTGCTGAACGGATGGATGCAGGCCGCGCCGCTCTAATGGCTCGTGGTGATAACGAGGTGGGGCCCTATCAAAGTCCAATGGAAGATGGCATGCAGCATTTTCATGAGTGGTATCGTCGCGAAATCAATTTCCAACTCTAGTTCGAGCAAGGAGTCGTATGAACCCTATCATCACAGCCAATCAATTAGAAGAGTTAATGAATGAGGGAAGTGATATCCTGATTTGCGACTGCCGCTTTGATCTCACCAATGCAAAAGCGGGTTACGAGATGTACAAGACGGCCCATATTACAGGCGCCATTTATGTCAATGTCGATCAAGACCTCTCCGGCAAGAAAACTGGAAGTAATGGTAGGCACCCCCTACCCACTGCAGAAGACTGGGCCAAGACACGTCAACGATTGGGGATCGCTAATCACACCCATGTTGTTGCCTATGATAGTCATGGCGGGACCTTCGCAAGTCGTCTATGGTGGATGTTACGCTCCATTGGCCATGCGTCCGTGCAAGTTTTAGATGGTGGATTGGATGCTTGGAATGGTAGTTTTAGTAGCACAGGAAGAGAGCCAAAGCCGTTAAGCGCGATGCCCGATGTTTATCCCTATCAGGGAGTTGTTCTGATTGATGAAATGGAAAAAAATGTTGCGGCCAATGATCGCAAGATGGTGATCGATGCGCGAGCACCTGATCGCTTTCGGGGTGAAAATGAAACTCTAGATCCCGTGGGTGGCCACATACCAGGGGCAACCAATCGATGCTTTAAAGAAAACTTAGTGGCCGGTAAGTTCAAGTCTCCGGAGCAGCTCTATAAAGAGTTTGTCTTACTCATTGGTCAACAAAAACCGGGCATGATTATTCATTCCTGTGGGTCTGGAGTGAGCGCCTGCCACAACCTTTTAGCGATGGAAGCTGCAGGCTTAGCTGGATCACGCCTGCATGTTGGTAGTTGGAGTGAGTGGTGCTCCGATCCAAAACGCCCGATTGAAACTTAAGCTCTACACAAATTACTAATGGTGGTGATCGGTTAGAAACACCACAATACCGACACCCATTGCAATCAAAACGATTTGACGCAGGGACTCTTGCCAATGGGGTCGGCGATGCATTTGTGGAATTAAATCACTCACCGCAATGTAGATAAAACTACTCGAAGCAAGCACTAGTAAATACGGCATGGCTTGATTCGCTTTTTCTAAAAAATAAAAGGTCAATACACCACCGAGTACCGCCATTAAGCCACTAACTGCGTTATACAAAAGCGCGCGCATTCTTGAGAACCCTGCATTTAACAAAATAATGAAATCACCAATCTCTTGCGGGATCTCGTGCGCAATTATTGCAACGGCGGTAAAGATACCGACCTGAATGTCCACCATAAAGGCAGCAGCAATTAATACGCCATCCACAAAATTATGGATTCCATCCCCTACCAAAATCATCCAACCGCTACTTCCTGCTTCCTCGGCATCATGGCCATGATGGTGATTATGACCATCACCCTCATGATGGTGACTGTGACGCAATAAAGCGATTTTCTCCAATAAGAAAAATCCTAAGAGTCCGCCTAAAAGGGTGGCAAACAAATAATGAACTTTGGCACCAGCAAACTCAAAAGCCTCTGGCAGAGAATGTAGAAAAGCGGTAGCCAATAAAATACCGACTGATAGGCTAACCATATTGTTCACAATTTTGGCAAGCAGGGTTAGTGACAAACTAGCAGCCGTCAAGATACTAATTAGTCCCGCCCCTGCGGTTACCAAAATAATTAACTGAAGTGTGCTGAGGGTCAAAAAGGGCCTAAATGAAATTGATTTAGATGGTCTTAAGCAACGCCGTGTTGTTTAAACCAAGCCAAGCATTTTGCCCAAGCATCTTTTGCGGGACCCTCACGATAGGTTGCACGGTAATCGGCATGAAACGCATGGGGCGCCTCGGGATAGATCTCAAACTTGGATGCCTTGGCGGCAGGATTAGAGCTTGCTTTTGAAAGTGCAGCCTTCATCTGCTCTACGGTATCTAAAGGAATACCGGTATCGGCTGATCCATATAAACCAAGCACAGGGGCCTTGAGATCAGCAGCAATCTCCACAGGCTGCTTAGGATTATTGGCCGTCTTGTCGCCCACTAAGCGACCATACCAAGCGACACCTGCTTTAACCTCCGGCATCGTTGCTGATAACCATGTAATGCGACCACCCCAACAAAATCCAGTCACCGCAACTTTTTTTAGATCACCGCCATTCTTTCCGGCCCAAGCGATTGTTGCTTTAAGGTCTCCTAAAACCTGTGGGTCAGGTGTTTTGGCGACGATATTGCTCTGGATCTCTGCAACAGTTCCAAATGAATTTGGATCACCCGCGCGAGTAAAGAACTCGGGGGCAATCGCTAAATACCCAAGTTTGGCAAAACGGCGGGTGGTATCTGCAATGTACTCATGTACACCAAAGATCTCGCTGACGACGATGACGACCGGTAATGGACCAGAGGCTTTTTCAGGCCGAGAGATATAGGCGGGCATATTAAAACTGCCGACAGGAATATCTTGCTCTCCTGCTTTGATCCCAGCAAAGTCGGTCTTAATTGCTTGTGCCATCACCGGTTCTGACGCTGCTACAAAACCTAAGCCCAATGCGCTAGCCGTCACTGAAGCCGTCGAGGCCTTCAGGGAGGTCTTCATAAAAGCACGGCGGCTGGATTGCTCTTGTTCTATCTTGACGCTCATCATCTATCTCCTCAATCATTGATTTGTTGATACGGTTAATGCGCTTCTTCCCAATTGTCGCCCACACCAATACTCACTATGAGTGGCACCTTGAGTTGTGCAATCGAACCCATTAATCCTGGTAGGGATGATTTTAGATGCTCCAGTTCATCGGGCGCAGCCTCAAATACCAATTCATCATGAACCTGTAAAAGCATCCGAGTCTTTAATTTCTCACGTTCCAGCCAATCTTGCACCGCTACCATTGCTAATTTAATCAGGTCTGCCGCAGTGCCTTGCATTGGGGCATTAATGGCGGCGCGCTCAGCACCTTGGCGGCGGGGTCCACTTGCTTTAATTTCGGGTAACCACAGGCGACGTCCAAAGACGGTTTCAACATAGCCTCTGGAGCGCGCTTCCTCGCGAGTCCGTTCCATGTAAGCAGCAACTCCAGGGTAACGCTCAAAATAGGTTGCAATGTACTTTTGCGCTGCTGCGCGCTCAATCTTCAAATTGCCAGCCAATCCATAAGCACTCATGCCGTAGATCAAACCAAAATTAATAACCTTGGCGTAACGGCGCTGTTCCGAACTCACCTGCTCTAGGGGAATAGCAAAAATCTCGGCAGCAGTTGCTTGGTGAATATCCTTACCCGCCCTAAATGCAGCGAGCAAGTTTTCATCTTCGGCGATATGCGCCATGATGCGCAACTCAATCTGCGAATAGTCGGCAGATACTAAGCGGTAGCCCTGAGCAGGTACAAAAGCCTCCCGAATTCTGCGGCCCTCTTCGGTTCGAACCGGAATATTCTGCAAGTTAGGTTCATTAGATGCCAAACGACCCGTCACAGCCACAGCTTGCGCATAATTAGTATGCACACGCCCGGTCTTTGGATTAATCATTCTTGGTAGTTTCTCAATGTAAGTCGACATCAATTTAGCCAGACTGCGGTAATCTAAGATTCGAGCTGGTAGGGGGTAGTCCTCGGCTAACTTTTGCAATACCTCTTCATCGGTAGATGGCGCTCCCGATGGCGTCTTCTTAACAACCGGAAGTTGTAATTGACCAAATAAGATTTCAGCAATTTGCTTAGGTGACTGAATATTAAAAGGTTGTTTTGCAAGTTCATGAATTTCTTTTTCAAGCGCTAATAATTTTTTACCTACTTCTTGACCTTGATTGGCCAATTTTGCGCTATCAATCGTAATGCCGTTACGTTCCATGATTCCCAAAACACGCATTGCTGGCATCTCAATATGCTCATACACATAACGTAAGCCGGGCTCTTGTTCTAACTGCGGCCATAGATACTCATGGAGCCGTAGCGTGATGTCCGCATCTTCTGCAGCATAGTCGGCAGCCGTTTTCAGGTCGACCTGGTCAAATCCAATCTGATGCACCCCTTTACCGCAGATATCTTCGTAGCGAATGGTCTTGATCCCCAAATGACGCTCTGCAAGACTATCCATACCGTGGCTTAAGTGCGACTCCAGCACATAGGATTCCAGTAAGGTGTCATGGGTCACACCCTGCATCGCAATCTGATAGTTCTCAAGCACATGAATATCGTATTTAAGATTCTGACCCACTTTTTTAGCGTTTGGGTTTTCTAACCAAGGCTTTAGTTGTGCAAGAACCCAGGCGCGCTCTAGCTGGTCTTCACCAGTACGATGCGCGACAGGTATGTAACAGGCATCCCCCACTTTCACCGAGAATGAAATGCCAACCAACTCCGCCTGCATCGCATCAAGGCTAGTGGTTTCGGTATCAATGCAAGTAAGAGACGCTTGCTCTATTTTTTGCAACCATGCCTGAAAAGTAGTCTTATCGGTAATGCAGACATAATCACGCGGCAGATCCGACAAATGGGATGAGGATGGCTTATTTTGGGCAGCTGGACTAGCTTGAATATCTCCTTTGTCTTGCGAAGGAGTCTTAAGCACCTCATCACCACCTTGGGTAGCAAAATTTGGTTTGCTCCTGTTACCAGTTTCACCAATTTCTTTTAACCAGGTCTTAAACGAGTATTTCTCAAAAAGTTCTTTGAGGCGATCATGATCTTCTGGTTTTGCATGCAGGTCATGTAAAGAAGCAATATGTGGTGTTAAATCACAATCCAATTTAACAGTGAGAAGTTCCCGCGCCTTGGGTAGCCAATCTAGGCTAGCGCGCAGGTTATCACCCACCACCCCTTTGATGTCCGCAGCATGTGCAATCACATTGTCAAGATCACCATACTCGGCTAACCATTTGTTTGCAGTTTTGGGGCCGGCTTTATAAACGCCTGGTACGTTATCGACGCTATCACCAACAATTGTTAAGTAATCCACAATACGGTTAGGAGCTACCCCAAATTTTGCCTCGACACCTTGGGTATCTAATTTCTCATTACTCATGGTGTTTACTAAACTGACCTTATCGTTCACTAATTGTGCGAGGTCCTTATCGCCAGTCGAGATCACTGTTGACCATCCCATTTCTGCAGCCTGCCGAGCTAAAGTCCCAATTACATCATCGGCTTCTACACCAGAGATCATCAATACCGGCCAACCCAAAGCCTTTACAACTTCATGAATCGGCTCAATTTGGGCAACCAAATCCTCTGGCATCGGGGAGCGATGTGCTTTGTACTCCGGGTATAGATCTTCCCGAAAGGTTTTACCTTTGGCATCAAACACGCAAGCAATGTGATCAGCTCCGATTTCAGTCCGGGCGCGACGCATCATATTGACCATACCGTAGATCGCTCCCGTAGGCTCGCCTGCGGAATTCCGCAAATCAGGCATGGCATGGAAGGCTCGGTATAGATAGCTAGAGCCGTCTACTAGTAGTAATTGATGTGCTGACATCCCTCAATCGTACAATCTAGCTCAACGGATCTGAAGAAAGCCTCTGTTTAAGGGATTCCCGAGTCGGGCCTTCAGGTTAATTTCATTTTCTCAGGATAATAGAGACCATTCACTATTTCATAAAGGCGCCGATGCTTTTGACCCCCTCCACCCTTCCATTTATTGCCCTCAGTAGCCTTTTGGCACTTGGTGTATTGCACTGCAGTCTTGGTACAGCAAATGCACAATCAAGGGGCACGCAAGCCTTGACTAAAGAAGATCTCAACCGGATTAATAATCAACCCCTAGCGCCTTCTGCTAAAAATCCGGCAGGTCTTGGAAAAAAGGAAGAGCGCAAACCGAGTTTTGAACATACCGAAGCGACTGGTACACAAATACGCGAATATCGTGAGAGTAATTTACCACCCGAGATTGCGGTCAAATCTACGTTTGGAACCTACGAGATGTCTCCTCCTCAAACCGTTTTCCCGACCACTGGTTCACAGCAAGACAATAATTTGCTGAGCGTACCGAGTATTCGTATTCCATTAAAGTAGAACAGAGCTAAACAAGTCATGGCGGTCTTTACCCCAGTCACTCTTGAGGAAATTGCTCCCCGTATTGCAACTGATTTTGTAATCGGCGATGCGATTCTCTGCAAAGGGATTCATGCGGGTATTGAAAACTCCAATTTCTTCCTAAACTGCCAGCAGGGGGCTTACGTTCATGAATACGTACTCACGATCTTTGAGCGCCTTCACTCTAAGCAGCTCCCTTATTACTTAGAGTTGATGTTGCATTTGGCCAATCAAGGTATTCCTGTTCCAAAGCCAATGACAAATCGTAGCGGTCAGTTGCAGATTGAGATCAAAGGCAAGCCTGCCAGTATTGTGACCAAACTGCCAGGTCAATCCGAGCTTGCACCACAACCAGAGCACTGTGCAGAAGTGGGCGGCATGTTAGCTAAGATGCATCTAGCTGGCCAATCTTTTTCCTTATCACAGCCTAATTTGCGCAGTCTGTCATGGTGGCAAGAAACAGTGCCCCTCATTCTGCCGCATCTAACCGAATCACAAAAAGAACTATTACTGTCTGAGATGCAATACCAAGAACAGTTTTTTGCATCCACTACATATCAATCACTTCCCGCAGGGCCGTGTCATTGCGACTTATTTCGTGACAATGTGCTGTTTACTAGCAATCAAGGTCAAAGCATGCTGGGGGGCTTTTTTGATTTCTACTTTGCTGGCAATGATAAATGGCTCTTTGATCTGGCAGTCACCGCCAATGATTGGTGCTTAGAGCAACCGATTGAAAGCGGCCCTGGGGATCTCAACCGCGAGCGCTTACATGATCTTCTCAGTGCATATATCCAGGTGCGCCCCTTAAGCGATGCTGAAGAAGAAGCTTGGCCAGCCATGTTGCGGGCTGCAGCGCTACGCTTTTGGATCTCACGACTCTGGGATTTTTATCTACCCCGAAACGCCCAAATGCTCACACCCCATGACCCTAGTCATTTTGAGCGTATCTTGCGCAGTCGCCGTCATGCAACTTAAGGTAAGCTAAGCACCCATGAACCTAAACCTCGTAACAACTCAAGAAGGCTATGTCTGGGTCCGCCAAGGAGTGTGGCTATTTAAGCAAAATCCGCTTGGCTTTCTGATGCTGGTCTTTATGTATGTCTTTATTGCCCAGCTGGCAGTGATGATCCCATTGGCAGGCGTCTTTGCTGTTCTCATTTTGACCCCCGCTCTTTCAGTCGGCTTTATGACTGCGTGCCGCCAAACCATTCAAAAAGAACGGATTGTGCCAACCGTTTATTTGGCGGCATTTCGCTCCACAAATACGGAAGTCAAAAAACGGATTCTGCATTTAGGTTTGGTCTATGCCGTGATGATTTTTGCCATGAGCCTCATTGCCAGTATGGTGATTGATTTTCAGACTTTGCTGCCCTTAATTACCAACGACAAACCGATTACTCCTGAGATCATGCAGACTCTGTATTACTCACTACTAATCGGTGGAATTATTTATATCCCCATTGCAATGCTGATGTGGTTCGCTCCAGTTTTAGTTGCTTGGGCAGACATGTCGCCCACTAAAGCTATGTTTGCCAGTTGGATGGCCTGCTGGACTAATAAAGGCGCTTTCTTTTATTACATTACGATCTGGAGTGTGGTCTTGATTGCAATCCCGCTAGTTCTTGGTATGTTAATGAGCGCGCTTGGATTAAGTCAGTACGCATCGTTTGTTGTTGCCCCTCTATCGATGGCAGGTCTCACGGTGATGTACTGCTCCTTCTTTGCCACCTGGAAGGGATGCTTTACGGGGAATGATTTAGATCAGTTGCCTAATTAAAATAAAAAATAATTTATGTGGCTTATAAATTTATTAAAAAAAATTCTTTTAACTAGCGACAAACTTAAGTTAAGTATTTTCCAAGTTGCAGAAATTCAGTCAGCATTGAAGGAAGCCGACGATAATGATTTCATTTCGAACAAAGAATTAACTAATCTTATTAAAAAACATAGTGGTACAGGTAACTCTTAATTTTTTAAATAAATTGATGATTTAGATACTGATCTACACCGCCACCAACTTAGCGATCGATAACTGTAGCCATTTAGTACCATGGCGCTTGAAGTTTACTTGGGCCTTTGCATCCAGTCCCTCTCCCTCTAGTGCGCTCACTCGACCTTCACCAAATTTAGTATGAAAGACCTCTTGCCCAACCCGAAAGGTATGGCCCTTTTTTTTGTTATGCTCTAACTGCTTCGCGCTGGTCACAATGGCATTGGTACTTTGATTGGTGTCATCACGCACAGGTACATCATCACCGCTCCACCATGCTTGATCAATACTGTCTCCGCTATATTGTTTTGGGCTCGTGCTTTTTTGCCAAGAGCCTCCACCCCAGCGAGCATCTTTTGCTTTCGGTGTGAGATGTTTCACATTCTCGATAGGTAGCTCATCGAGAAATCGGGATGGCATGTTGTAACGCACTTGGCCATGCAACATGCGTGATTGCGTATGCGATAGATAAAGCCTCTCTTTGGCTCGGGTAATCGCTACATACATCAGTCTGCGCTCTTCTTCTAGACCATGCGGCTCAGAAATACTATTCTCATGTGGAAAAAGACCCTCTTCTAGGCCGGTCATAAATACGGCGGAGAACTCTAAGCCCTTAGCAGAATGTACCGTCATTAATTGAATCGCATCCTGTCCAGCCTCTGCTTGATTATCACCAGCCTCTAAGGAGGCGTGCGCTAGAAATCCAGCCAATGGTGAGATATCTTCAACCCCAGCTTGATCTTCTCCCGGTGGCGTCGCTGCTTGCACATCTTGTCCATAGCCCTCTTCTGCCACAAAGGCGGTAGCTGCATTAATCAGCTCTTGTAAGTTCTCAACGCGATCCTGACCCTCGCGTTCACTTAAATAATGCTGAATCAAGCCGCTATGCTGAATCACATACTCGACGGTCTCTGGCAAGGTATTGTGCTTAGTTGCATCGCGCAGGTGCTCAATTAAGCGCACAAAACCCGCAATGCTAGAGCCGGCCTTTCCTTCGATGAAAGAGGCTGCTGCATAGAATGAACACTGATGCAGCTTGGCCGCATCTTGTAATGCTTCTAAGGACCGAGCGCCGATACCGCGAGTTGGGAAATTAACAACTCGGGCAAATGAGGTGTCGTCATTTGGGTTTTCTAAGAGACGCATATAGGCGAGAGCATGCTTAATCTCAGCACGCTCAAAGAAGCGCAGGCCACCATATACTCGGTACGGAATATTGGCTGAAAAGAGTCCATGCTCAATAATCCGCGATTGCGCATTACTACGATACAAAATAGCAACTTCGCTACGACTCATCCCTGCGCGAACTAATGCCTTAATCTCATCAATCAGCCAAGCGCTCTCCATACCATCGCTTGCTGCCTCATAAATTCGGACGGGCTCACCATAGCCAGCTTCGGTACGTAGGTTTTTTCCAAGGCGCTCTACATTGTGTGCAATTAAATGATTGGCAGCATCTAGAATGTGTCCGTGCGAGCGATAGTTCTGTTCCAGTTTTACGGTTACTGGTTTGTATTGCTTTTCATAAAGGCGCATGTTCTCCACATCAGC
>DBCI01000119.1:14977-15114 GCA_002292975.1 Polynucleobacter sp. UBA962
CGCTCCTGATAATGCGTCCGAATAATCTCGTTATGCTTAAGTAGTTCATAACTTCGCAATAAGAGCTCAGAGAAATCACAGACGCCTTCGCGTTGGCATTGAGCATCGTAGGCTTCATATAACTGAATCATCTTCGC
>DBCI01000119.1:15231-15763 GCA_002292975.1 Polynucleobacter sp. UBA962
ATATTGAGACTCTTCAATAAGCGCTTGATGGCTGAGAGTTGATCTTGGGTATCCAGAATCTGAAAGGTTGATGGCAGCCCAGCATCTCGGTGATGGGCTCTCAATAATCGATTACAGAGGCCATGGAAGGTGCCAACCCACATGCCCCGCGTATTAATCGGTAACATGGCACTTAAACGGGTTAGCATCTCTTTTGCAGCTTTATTTGTAAATGTAACTGCCAAGATACCAATTGGTGATATTTGTCCCGTTTGAATGAGCCACGCAATGCGGGTGGTCAGAACTCGAGTTTTACCACTACCTGCCCCCGCCAGAATCAGTGCGGATTGAGCGTGGCCATTGGTATCAACCGGTGGGAGGGTTACTGCCTCTCGTTGTTCGGGATTGAGGTTCTCAAGTAAATCTGCATGCATCGTCCCAATTATAATTTGCCTCTTATGTCAAACGCTCAAAATCCTCCACAAAAACTCGATACTGATAGCAATCCAGACTTAGCAAAACTAGCAAAGTCCTATGAGCCTGCCCCAATTGA
>DBCI01000119.1:15914-16927 GCA_002292975.1 Polynucleobacter sp. UBA962
ATCATGGATGGTCTGGTACGCCATGCTCGTATGTCAAATAAGAATACGCTTTGGGTACCCGGTACTGATCATGCGGGTATCGCTACACAGATTGTGGTTGAGCGCCAACTCGATGCCCAAAAAATATCGCGTCACGATTTAGGTCGAGAGTCATTCCTTAAAAAAGTATGGGAATGGAAAGAAGAATCGGGTTCCACCATTACTCGTCAGATTCGGCGTCTAGGTGCTTCGATTGATTGGTCACGTGAATACTTCACGATGGATCCAAAGATGTCCGCTGCAGTTGTAGAGGTATTTGTAACACTCTATGAGCAAGGCCTGATCTATCGGGGTAAGCGATTGGTCAATTGGGATCCTGTTCTTGGCACCGCTGTATCTGATTTGGAAGTTGTTAGCACCGAAGAGCAAGGGAGTTTATGGCATATCCGCTATCCCCTGTCCGATGGTAGCGGTCAGTTAATTGTTGCGACCACCCGCCCCGAGACCTTACTCGGTGACGTTGCTGTCATGGTGCACCCTGATGATGAGCGCTACCGTCATCTCATTGGTAAAACCGTTGATCTACCTCTATGCGAGCGCAGTATTCCGATTATTGCCGACTCCTATGTAGACATGAGTTTTGGAACGGGTGTGGTGAAGGTTACTCCAGCCCATGATTTTAATGACTATGCAGTGGGTCAACGTCATCAACTACCCCTCATTGATGTACTTACCCTCGACGCCAAGATTAATGAGAATGCCCCAAAACAATATCAAGGCCTTGATCGCTTTACTGCACGCAAACAAATTGTGGCTGACCTTGAATCGGCCAAGCTACTCGATAAAGTTCAACCCCATACATTGATGGTACCTCGCGGCGATCGCACGCAGACGGTGATTGAGCCAATGCTCACTGACCAATGGTTCGTGGCTATGTCTAAGCCCAGCCCAGAGAATTGTTATCAGCCCGGCCAATCGATTGCTGGCGCAGCACTTCATGCAGTTACCTCTGGTGATATCAAACTAGTCCCTGA
>DBCI01000119.1:17002-23617 GCA_002292975.1 Polynucleobacter sp. UBA962
TCAAGGCAGCTGTGGTGGGGCCATCAAATTCCAGCTTGGTATGGTGATGCAGGCGAGATTTTTGTTGCTCGCTCAGAAGACGAGGCAAAAAGCAAAGCAAGGGCTGCTGGATATGCAGGATCCCTAAGGCGCGATGATGATGTCTTAGATACTTGGTTTAGCTCTGCACTTGTTCCGTTTAGCTCATTGGGCTGGCCCAAGCAAACCAAAGAGTTAGAGCACTTTTTACCCTCCTCGGTCTTGGTTACTGGTTTTGACATCATCTTTTTCTGGGTTGCGCGCATGGTGATGATGACCTGTCACTTTACCGGTAAGGTTCCATTTCATACGGTTTATGTGCATGGCTTAGTGCGGGATGCTGAGGGCCAAAAGATGAGCAAGTCTAAAGGCAATACCTTGGACCCGATTGATTTAATTGATGGCATTGATCTCGATAGCTTAGTTAATAAGCGTACCTCTGGTCTGATGAACCCTAAACAAGCAGAGAGTATTACCGAAAAGACCAAAAAAGAATTTGCGGATGGTATCCCCCCCTTTGGAACCGATGCCTTGCGCTTTACCTTTGCCTCACTGGCCTCATTAGGTCGTAATATAAATTTTGATCAGAAGCGTTGTGAGGGCTATCGTAATTTTTGTAACAAGCTCTGGAATGCAACTCGCTTTGTCTTAATGAATTGCCCTGGTGATGAGAAAGACAATGGCTTTGCTCCGTGCGATAACCAATGTGGGCCTGAAGGGTATTTAGATTTTTCAGCGGCTGATCGCTGGATTGTCTCGATCTTGCAGCGCACCGAGGCAGACGTGGCTAAGGGTTTTGCCGATTATCGTTTTGACAATATTGCTACAGCGATTTATCAATTTGTCTGGGATGAATACTGCGATTGGTATCTAGAGCTAGCTAAAGTACAGTTACAAACCGGTACACCCGCCCAGCAGCGCGCTACTCGTCGCACCCTGTTGCGGGTTCTAGAAACAATCTTGCGTCTTGCCCATCCCATCATTCCATTCATTACAGAAGAGTTATGGCAAACCATTGGGCCCAAGAGTGGCAAAGATCTCTCACAGCAACCCGCTCAATCCATTGCCTTGCAATCCTATCCAGTTTCCGAGCCCAATAAGATTGATCCCAAGAGTGAAGCATGGATGAATGAGGTCAAAGCTATTGTGGATGCCTGTCGCAACCTGCGTGGTGAAATGCAAATCTCACCAGCACAGAAAGTGCCCCTGTGGATTACTGGCAACTCCTTATTCTTAGAAAAAGCTGCTCCTTATCTTGGCGCCCTAGCCAAGCTATCTGAAATCAAGATCATTAACGATGAAGCGCAATTTGAGCGAGACGCCCCAGGAGCTCCGATTGCCCTTGTTGGTCAAAATAAATTACTTCTCAAGATTGATGTCGACCCGAAAGCCGAGCATGCACGTCTATCCAAAGAAATTACTCGTCTCGCAGGGGAAATTAGTAAGTGTCAGAACAAATTAGGCAATGAAGGTTTTGTAGCACGTGCACCGGCAGAGGTCATCGAGCAAGAGAAAAAGCGACTTGCTGATTTTGAAGTCAACCACGCTAAACTGAGTCAGCAGTTAGCAAAATTAGCTCAATGAACCATCCCATTTAAGCAAATGCATAGTTTGGGATGGGTCTTGGTAATTTATTTGGATCCGCTTTAAAACGTTGGGTTACATCCCATAAATCCACAGCAGATTGCATTTGCAACCAGCTTTCAGGAGATCCTCCAACTGTCTTTGAAATCCGTAGTGCCATCTCAGCGCTAATTGAGCGCTTTTCAAGCAAAATTTCTGATACGGTCAAGCGGCTCACTCCTAAATATTCTGCTAAAGCCGATTGACTAACCGCCAAAGCAGGCAAAATATCCTCCCGTAGTATTGCTCCGGGATGAGTGGGTCTGCGCAATGGATTACGTAGATTTTTTAGCATTTTTATACATTGAAAACAATTAAGATGTGATTACTTAAGAAAATTCAAAAAAGTGACGATAAATCCTGCAAAATGCATAATTACAACTATGAATTCTAAACCGATCACCAAAGCCGTCTTTCCTGTCGCAGGTCTTGGCACGCGCTTTCTGCCAGCCACCAAGGCAAGCCCCAAAGAGATGCTCAATGTGGTGGATAAGCCTTTGATTCAATATGCTGTGGAAGAAGCCATCGCCGCAGGTATTACCGAAATGATTTTTGTGACTGGGCGCAGTAAACGTGCAATTGAAGATCATTTTGATAAAGCCTATGAGCTTGAAGCAGAACTTGAAGCCAAGAATAAACAGAGCCTCTTAGAGATTGTTCGTAATGTCAAACCCAGTCACGTCGACTGTGTTTATGTACGTCAGGCAGAACCATTAGGCCTTGGGCATGCGGTTCTCTGTGCTGAAAAACTCGTCCGCGATGAATCCTTTGCTGTAATTCTAGCGGACGACCTCTTAGATGGCCAACCAGCCGTTCTAAAACAAATGGTGGAACTATTCGCCAAGCAAAATGCATCCATCCTGGCAGTTGAGAAAATCAAACCTGAACAAAGTAAATCCTATGGTGTCGTAGCCGCTCAATCCCAAGGCGCTGGTATCCACACGGTCAGCGGCATTATTGAAAAGCCGGAGTCAAAGGATGCGCCATCTAATCTAGGTGTTGTCGGTCGCTATATCCTGTCTTCCTCGATTTTTAAACACATCCGTAATCTCAAACCAGGCTCGGGTGGTGAATATCAATTAACGGATGCGATTGCAGCCCTTCTCAAAGAGGAGCCAGTTATTGCCTATGAATACGAAGGTATTCGTTATGACTGTGGCAGCAAACTGGGATACCTCAAGGCGACTATTGAGTTTGCACTCAAACATCCTGAACTAAAGGATGAATTTGAGTCCTATTTAAAGAATCGCTAAAACACATTGGATAGATCCATCCAAAATTGGATGAATGAGTAGCGTCTAAGGGCTTATTTGCCTTATATAAAAATACCCATTAAAATGGGCAAAATAATGCACTAAATATGGGGAAAAACCATGCCAATTACTCAGACTATTCATGCAAAAACGACGGTTAGCATGACAGATTTACGTCGGAATCCCAGTAAGATTCTGGAAGATGCTAACGATATGCCTGTTGCGATCCTCAACCACAATCGGGCAGAGGCTTATTTATTATCAGCAAAAGCCTATGAAAAATTATTAGATCTACTAGATGATGTTTCGCTGATAAAGACGATTCAGTCTCGCCGTGGGGGTAAAACTGTGAAGGTCAATATTGAAGACCTATAGTATTGAATTTCATACCTTAGCGCTTAAAGAGTGGAAAAAGTTAGACTGCGTAATTCAACAGCAATTTAGAAGGCAATTAGAAAAAAGGCTTGCTAACCCACACGTATCCTCAGCTCGTCTTCATGGTGATTTAGCTAATTTCTATAAGATTAAGTTAAAGGCTCTTGGCTATCGCTTAGTTTATGAGGTCATTGATCATAAATTGATAATCATGATCATCGCTGTTGGAAAAAGAGATCGATTTAAAATTTATCAAAGCGCCTCAAAACGAAAATAGCGGTGTTTATGCCAAAGGATCTAGTTAGGCATACTGAACTTCTACCGGGCTAATTGGTGAATTGAATCCGGATTTATTTCCTAAGATTTGATGCAAATTGCGCAGGCAATTGTCATCGGGATATAGGCGGATGTCATCCGGAAACTGAACAAGACATGCGCCGCCTTTTGCGACCACTGCTGCTGTTAGAGGCAATCCCTTTTTGGTGAGATTCGATTGGGTATTAACCTGACTCGACTGAATCAGGAATGGATTAATTTGCGCGCGCAATACTTTGAGATCAATACCGGTATCTAGATTGAGATGCACATTCCTGGCAAAACGCAGACGTGCGCCCACTATATCCATCACGCTCTCGGCCACTACGCGCAAACCTCCTGAGAACTTATCCGGACTTACATTGACCTTCGCAATCAGTAGCTCATCTTCTTTTAACCACGAGCGGTTTGGTTCATACATCTCGCTGTACAAAGTGAGCTCTAGTGCTGCAGTCCCATCATCAATGGTGGCGATCATCATCCGACCACGCTGACCCATCAGCATTCGGGAGGAGGTAATAATTCCGGCGACCAGTTGGTCTTTGCCTTCGGTCACCTTTACTAATGGCTGTCGGACAAAGTGAGTGACCTCAGGGCGATAGGCATCAAAGAGATGTCCTGTTAAGCATAAGCCCAAAGCAGCCTTTTCATCTTGTAAGCGCTTTTTCTCGGAAGAGGATGCTTCACGAACATACTCCGGGACATGCTTCTCAGAGTCTTCACCAAGGTCAAACAAACTCACCTGGTGAACGGATGCCTGTGCTTGCTCAGCCGCTTCAATAGCCCGAGAAAGAGATGCCAAGAGAGTGGCGCGCCCCTCATAAGGGTTGGCGTAGCCTTTTGCTGAATCACCCGCGATCGAATCAAAAGCACCTGCACGAATGAGGGCTTCGATGGCACGTCGATTGACCTGCCGTCGATCGACTCTGGCACAGAAATCAAATAAATTAACAAAGGGACCAGCCTTACGGGCCTCAACAATAATTTGAATGGCGCCCTCACCGGTTCCACGAACTGCACCCAAACCATAACGCATTGTTTTTAAGGGCGATTGGTGCTGAGCTTCAACGGTGTCCATAGGTTTTTCTTGAGCGCTTTTCTCATCACCAATTGGGGTGAACTCATACATGCCTGTATTAATGTCGGGCGGTAATATGTTTAAACCCTGATGCAAACTATCGTCATACAAGATCTTGATCTTATCGGTGTCATCCATCGATAAAGATAAGTTGGCTGCCATGAACTCAGCGGGATAATACGCCTTGAGCCAAGCCGTTTGATAGGCAAGCAGCGCATACGCTGCGGCATGCGACTTATTAAATCCATAGCCTGCAAAGCGCTCCATGAGGTCATAGATCTCATCGGCTTTGTATTCGGTTAAGCCATTCTTTTGTGCACCTTCTCGAAAAATCTTGCGGTGCTGGGCCATTTCTTCTGGCTTTTTCTTACCCATCGCACGCCGCAATAGGTCGGCCCCGCCTAAGGAGTAGCCACCAATCATCTGCGCCATTTGCATCACCTGCTCTTGGTACACCATGATTCCGTAGGTCTCCCGCAAAACAGGCTCAATGCGTGGATCAGGATACTCAACCCGTTGCTGACCGTGCTTGCGTTTAATGTAATCTGGAATGAGGTCCATTGGACCTGGTCGATAGAGGGCAACGAGCGCAATAATGTCTTCAAAGCGATCGGGTTTAGCGTCGCGCAACATCCCCTGCATACCCCGACTTTCCAACTGGAATACCGCAACCGTGTTGCCGCGCTTAAGTAACTCAAAAGCTGCGGGATCATCCAGAGGAATATCACTGATACTCCAATTCTTTCTCTGTGGGTGAAGTGCTTTAATCCAACGCTCAGCCCCCGCTAAGATCGTTAGGGTGGTCAAACCCAAGAAGTCGAATTTCACAAGACCAATCGACTCGACATCGTCTTTATCAAATTGACTAATGACTCCTGCATCCTGATCTTTGGCATCTTGGGTATACAAAGGGCAAAAGTCCGTTAACTTACCGGGTGCAATCAGTACGCCTCCAGCATGCATACCCACATTTCGGGTCATCCCCTCTAACTGCTGCGCAAGGGCTAATAGTTGCCGCACCTCTTCTTCATTTTTCTCCCGCTCAGCCAGTTGCTTTTCTTCTTTCTTGGCCGATTCAATGGTCACCACTTGACCTGGCTTGAAGGGTACTAACTTAGCAATCCCGTCGACAAAGCCATAGGGCTGCTCCAGCACGCGCCCCACATCCCGAATCGCCGCTTTGGCAGCCATCGTGCCAAAGGTAGCAATTTGACTCACCGCATCTTTGCCGTATTTCTCTTTGACATAGGCAATCACGCGGTCCCTGCCATGCTGACAAAAATCGATATCAAAGTCAGGCATCGAGACCCGCTCGGGATTTAAAAAGCGCTCAAAGAGCAAGTTGTATCGCAGTGGGTCAAGGTCTGTAATACCCAATGAGAATGCAACCAAAGAACCAGCACCTGATCCTCTGCCAGGCCCCACCGGTACGCCATTGTTCTTAGCCCAATTGATAAAGTCCGCCACAATCAAGAAATAACCCGGGAAGCCCATTTGCGCAATCGTGTTTACTTCAAACTTGAGGCGATCAATATAACGTGCCTCGACCGATTTACGCTCCTCATTATTCGGATAGAGCTTCAGTAGATTCTTTTTCAGACCCAACTCGGCTTGTTGCATGAGATACGCATCTAAGGCCATTCCATCTGGCGTTGGGAATTCCGGTAGACGTGCTTGACCCAAGGTTAGGGTTAAGTTACACATCTTGGCGATCTCAACCGAGTTGGAAAGTGCTGCCGGTAGGTCAGCAAAGCGCTCCTGCATTTGTGCTTGCGTTAGAAAATATTGTTGTTCTGTAAAGAGTTTGGGTCGACGCGGATTGCCGAGCAACTCACCCTCAGCAATGCAGACTCGCGCCTCATGTGCGGTGTAATCATCCGGCTTCATGAATTGGATCGGATGGGTAGCCACGACAGGGATGCCCAACTCACTCGCTAGCTGACACCCTAACTG
>DBCI01000119.1:23711-24934 GCA_002292975.1 Polynucleobacter sp. UBA962
AGTTTTTTAGCCTGCTCCAGATTGCCAGTTAGCAAGGCACTACCAACATCACCCAAATGGGCGCCCGATAAGGCGACCAAGCCATCCGCTAAGCTCTGTACGACTTTCTTAGAGTCGCCCGAATGTTTCTCTGGGGCCTGTACAAACCAACTGGGGTGGACCTCTGCGCGGCCATGGACTTGATTCTGTAGCGAGGCTTTAGTCAGTAATTGGCAAAGATTGAGATAGCCAGTATGGTTTTGTACAAGCAAGAGCATGCGATGTGGCAAGTCAGGCTCTTGCTCATTACTCAACCAAACATCGGCTCCCGCTATGGGTTTAACTCCTCCGGCGCGTGCTGCTGAGTAGAATTTGATTAAGCCAAAGAGATTACCCAAATCGGTGAGCGCTAAGGCGCCCATCGCATCGTTACATGCGGCCGCAATCGCATCGTCAATGCGCACCGCTCCATCGGTAATCGAATACTCCGAATGCAAACGAAGGTGGATGAATTGGGGTGCTGCCATATGAGATGATTTTAGCTGTGAGCACCCCAAAAGAATGCCTCAAATGACCCCGATTCAGAATACTCAATTCAATCAAGGCTCTAGCCAAGAGGGGCACGCACTGACCACTCCCTACAAAGGTCGATTTGCACCCTCACCCACGGGACCCCTGCATTTAGGCTCATTGACAACTGCCCTAGGGAGTTGGCTTGACGCAAAAGCCCATGGGGGTCAATGGATTGTGCGGATGGAAGATGTTGATACGCCAAGAACAATAGCGGGGTCCGACCAAATCATTTTGCAGCAACTCAAAGCCTGTGGTTTGGAGTGGGATGAGAAACCCGTTTGGCAGTCCCAGCGCACTCACTTATATCAGGCCGCCCTAGAACAGCTCATAAATAAACTGCTTGTCTATGGCTGTACGTGCTCCCGCAAACACATCGAGGAGACTCTGCAACAAACCGGGGTCATCCTTGGGCCTCATGAAGAACTAGTCTATCCGAGCACCTGTCGTGACAAACTGCATCCGCTTTACAGTGCCGCATTACGAATGAAGCTGCCAAACCCATGCACTGTGAGCTTTATTGATCGGGTAATGGGTCATCAATCCCAGAATCTCAATACAGCAGTCGGAGATTTTGTCTTACGACGTGCTGATGGCTTGTTTAGCTATCAACTCGCTGTGGTTATCGATGATCACTTGCAAGGTATTACGCACGTGGTTCGTGGCGATGATCT
>DBCI01000114.1:0-5134 GCA_002292975.1 Polynucleobacter sp. UBA962
AGCCTCTTGTGCATGATTGCTAATACCAACCCAATACATTCCATCCGCGCCCACCTTGACCCACTCGTGCGTGCTGGCAAATAAAAGCGGCTCTAAATCATTCATTCAAATATTTTATTAGTAGTTACCAACGCGATTGAATCAACATGACGCGAACGTATTGTTATGACAAAACGTTGAGCGACTAACATTGATCTAAAAAAAGAATGCTCTAAAAAGCTCAGGCAATCCTTATGGGGCGGGATTTAGGTCTTTGCGGAGCCCGTTCGATGGGTACGATTATAGAGACAGCTAGCGCAAATCCAGCGCTGCTTTCGATTGCTTGTTGGTATCCAGGTACCGCCTTCTAAGCGCTTTTCCCGACTGCAAGACGAGCAAAATTTTAGGCTGGGAGAGGTATCTTGGGTTGGTGCTGGGGTGGTAGAAGTGGTCATAACGGAATCTGATAAATCTGCTCTAAACCGCTATTTTACCTCGTTTCCCCATTGCCAGAGGGGCTTAACAGAACCCGAACAGAATCAGCCGTTTTATTGCCGTCAAAGTCTAACCAAGCCTTTTCTTTGAAATCATAAAGTTTGCAGGTTTTGGCGGTATCAAAATACCATTTCCAAGAGAATGGCTGAACAATAATCCTATCTGGAAGCAGGGTTTCGAGGCGATTTTGGGCTGCTTTCAAGTTATACAGCGGAACGCTCATATCGACATGATGAGCAGTGTGCTCCATGATGTGGTGCATTAATGCACCCCAGTAAAAATTAAACGTCAAATGGACCGTAGTTGACACAAAAGGCTGGGCACGAAGCCATTCGGCTTTGTTGTCATACCAAGCAACTGAAGGGTGGGTGTGATGCACATACACCACGAAACCAATCATCCCATTCCAAAATAAATATGGCACCACAAAGCCGCAAAGAAGTGCGAGGGTCACGGATTGCCCAGTACTAACTGCTGAGGCAACCAAGGCGCCAAGCCAAATAAGGGCAAAGGCGCTCACTAACAGATTATCTTTTAGAAAGATGGAGCGTTCTGCCGGTTTATATTTTTTATTGGGGAAGAACATTTTATTCCACCAAATTTCAACTAAATAATAGGTAACCGGCCCCCAGCCACTGCGGTAGTGACGCTCAAGGGCTTTACGCCATGGCGGAAGTGCATCGTATTCATCTTTGGCGAGCGGTGCCCAGACAAAATCAAAGCCCTTTAAATTAGTTTGTCCATGATGGACTACGTTGTGACCGATATCCCACAGGCTATATGGCGTCAAGGAGGGTAAAAAGGCAATTCTTCCCAATACTTTATTCAAATTGCGGTATGGAGTGAAGCTTTGATGGCAGGCGTCATGGCCTAGAATAAAAATGCGGCCCGTTATAAAACCGGCAACAATGCCAAATAAAACTTTAATTAGAATGTTTTCAAAGTAAACAGTTGCTGCAATACAAGCAAGCCATAGCACTGAATCTAGTGTCAGAAGAGCAATTGCTTTAAGTGTTTGTCCTTCGGTCATGGGTGTTAGCCAAGAGCGGATTACGCGACGATGAGGGAGTGGGAGCTCCGGACTCAAGGGCGTTGCTGTGTTGGCCAATGCTTGACCAGTATGGAGGGCGCTATTTATTTCTGACACATTTACTTTCTAAGTTAGCCCAAATAATAGTGGTTTTTTAGGTTTTTGGTGTTACAGGACCTGTGTAGCCCTAATTTTGGCGCGCCCGGCAGGAATCGAACCTGCGACCCTTGGCTTCGGAGGCCAATACTCTATCCACTGAGCTACGGGCGCCAATTTCGGCGAACAGGCTTATTGTAAGTGCCTCCATTCATAATGCACTCGGTATAATCAAAATTCGTCAAATTTGTTTACTAGATAACCCAATTAATCATTATGAGCGAAGAGCACGGAAGTTTAATTAAAAACATAAAACAGCTTTCTATTGCAGTGATTGCAAGTTTTTTTATACCGTTGATCATCATTTTTCTACTAATTGTCTATGTCAGCAGTGGAAAAAAAGTAGATACCAATAGTTCAGAACAGTCCACCTTGGCGCTGATTAAGCCTGTAGGGCAGTTAAACTTTAAAGATGCCAGTGCGCCACGTGAAATGCTCACAGGAGAGGCAGTTTACAAGGCCGTATGCGCCTCATGCCATAACTCTGGTGCTGCCGGAGCCCCTAAGTTTGCTGATGCCTCATCATGGGGCGGCCGCATTGGCAAAGGTTACGAGGCTTTGTATGCTTCCGTTATGAAGGGTAAGGGGGCGATGCCTGCACGAGGTGGCGCAAATCCGACCGACATTAGTGATTATGAAATTGCACGCTCGGTTGTCTACCTTGCTAATTCAGCGGGCGGCAAGTTTTCCGAACCAAAGGTTCCAGCAGAAAAACCCGCCACTAAGTAAGACTCTTAATCTTTATCCTTAAGGGACAGGGCTATTTGATAGGCATCATTTTTGCTTAATTCATACATGGCACTTAAGGTAGCGGCAATATCTTTGCTGCTCATATGTTGTCCCAGGAGCCTTGCCAGCTGATTGGGCCCCGCAAGACCTGAGTCAACATTTTTTTGTTGGGCGCCACTGAGCATCACAACAAACTCCCCCTTGAGATTGTTAGGCTTTTCAAGCCAAAGTTCGATCTCGTTAGGTTTTAGCAGATGAATGCTCTCAAATTTTTTACTCAGTTCCCGTCCTATAAAAACCCTCCGTTCGTCACCAACTAGCGCCCTCAATTTGAGTAATGTTTTGGTTAGTCGGTGAGGGCTTTCATAAAACACGGTGGGCAGGGGGTTTTGAATCATTTGTTCGATGGTTTGTTGAAGCTCCTTATTTTGAGTTGGCAAAAACCCAAGGAATTGGAATTGACCATTGGATTCCACCATGATTGACCCGGCAATCGATAAGGCAGCACTAAGTGCGCTTGCCCCAGGAATAGGAATTACCCGAAATCCTGCCGCCCCAACTTGCATTACAAGACGCGCTCCAGGATCAGAAATTCCTGGGGTGCCAGCATCAGATAAATAAGCCCAGCGCTGCCCAATATGAAGATGGCCTATTAGAGCAGCAGCACCCTCCATTTCATTGTGCTCATGCAAGGCAAGAAGCGGCTTTCGAATATCAAATTGTTTTAATAGTTGAGCGCTGTGTCGGGTATCTTCACAGGCAATGCCATCGACATGATTCAAAACATGCAGGGCTCGAAGGGTGATATCTCCTAAATTGCCAATCGGCGAGGCAACCACATAGAGCGCAGCACCGGGAAGTTCTTGCTCTGAGAGAAAATGTAGGATGGTTTTGTCCATGGAGAAATAAAGCCTTATAAAATTGATTATCCCTGTAAATATCGGGAAAGAACACCATCTACTTTAGAGATAAAACTGGCCTAATCAGAGCATAATAGTCACATGAAAATGAAATCAATCGATCGGCTTACGGCTAGAGCGGGGCAGCATTTTGCAGATAGTATTTCTGTAAAGCAAGAAGCTTCATTTCTCTTACCAACGCAAGTGGCTAAAGCAACAGTTTTAATGAGTAACTGCCTACATGAGGGTGGCAAAGTAATGGCGTGCGGCAACGGCGGGTCTGCTGCAGATGCCCAGCATTTTGCTGCAGAGTTAATGGGGCGTTTTGAACGCGAACGTCGCGAGTTAGCTGCACTTGCATTAACTACCGACACCTCGATCTTAACTGCCATTGGGAATGATTACAGCTACGAGGATGTATTTAGTAAACAGGTTCGTGGCATTGGACGGGCAAACGATATTTTGATTGCAATCTCCACATCCGGCAATTCTAAGAATGTGATTAAAGCAATTGAGGCGGCTAAAAAAATAGGTATTCACATTATTGCGTTGACGGGTAATGGCGGAGGAAAGATGGCTAGCTTATTAAGTGGAGATGATGTTCATTTATGCGTTCCCGCTTCTCGCACAGCGCGCATTCAAGAGACACATTTATTATTGTTGCATTGCCTTTGTGATGGAGTTGACCATGTTTTATTTGATGAGGAATAAAAATGCCCCGATGGATTAATGCTGTATGTCTTGCGCTCATCGCTACCCAACTTTCTGCTTGCGGGGTGTTTATTGTTGGAGGCATGGTTGGCGGCGCAACTATTTTGGCCGATCGAAGAACGCCAGCAGTTCAGGCCATCGACTTGGGAATTGAGCTTGAGGCAAATAGCCAGCTTTCAAGAAAATTTGGCGATAACGCCCATATTGTGGTCGTATCGTTTAATCAAAAAGTATTGTTAGTTGGCGAAGCAAAAGACGAGGCCATAAAAAATCAAGCAAGCGCTGATGTAAAGGCAATGAAAAATGTGCGCTCCTTATTTAATGAAATCATTATTGGACCTAACAGCACATTCGGTGCGCGGGCTAGCGACTCTTATCTAGCCTCGAGCATTAAGACACAGCTTGTGTTTAGCGAGGACATTCCTTCAAACTCGATGAACATATCGGTGGAGGGTGGCCGAGTTTATTTGATGGGGATGCTAAGCCAACAAGAGGCAGATAAAGCCAAGCAATTGGTTAGTAAAGTAAACGGGGTAAGACAGGTCATTGCCTTTTTTGACATTATTTCTGAGGCAGAAAAGCAGCGCCTAGAAAAAGAGGGTAAGGCCAGAACATCCCAGCCGGATACTAATCCGACTACAAATTAAGCAAACTTTCACCCTCTTTAGCCTTGGGAAAAGTTTATTTGGAGGCAGGCAAGAAAAAATAGAAATTGGCTCTCAAAACTAAGGGTTTACACTTAATCTATAGAGCATTGATTTTCAGACTTTTGGGTTTCGCAGAATCCTACGCGCATAAGCCCTTGATTTTATAAAAGGCTTACAAAAAACACCTACTTTTTTGTAAGAAAGTAATGAAATAATCGTGAGAAGGTGTTGACATATATCTAAGGGTATGTCATAGTCATGGACTTCGCTGATTTTTCGTAGTTTTGGATCAGCCTTCTTTAAAAATTAGTCAACCGATAATTGTGGGTACTGAGTAAAGGCATCCAGTCCTTCGGGATAGATGTAAATAAACAGTACTCATAGACAGTAAAAAGATTTGGTTTTATTACCAAGTCAATTTCTTGAATGAGTGCGACGAACCGCAAGGTTCACAGGAATTAAACTGAAGAGTTTGATCCTGGCTCAGA
>DBCI01000114.1:5223-5414 GCA_002292975.1 Polynucleobacter sp. UBA962
GTGAGTAATACATCGGAACGTACCTTATCGTGGGGGATAACGCAGCGAAAGTTGCGCTAATACCGCATACGCCCTGAGGGGGAAAGCGGGGGACCGTAAGGCCTCGCGCGATTAGAGCGGCCGATGTCTGATTAGCTTGTTGGTGAGGTAAAAGCTCACCAAGGCGATGATCAGTAGCTGGTCTGAGAGGA
>DBCI01000077.1:0-11605 GCA_002292975.1 Polynucleobacter sp. UBA962
GATGATTTGAAGGAGCGTCTTTCCAATATTGTGGTCGCCTATACGCGGGATCTCAAACCCATCTTGGCGAAGGATCTGAATGCCCATGGGGCGATGACCGTTTTACTCAAAGACGCTCTTGCACCAAACTTAGTCCAGACCCTTGAAAATAATCCCGCCTTTGTGCATGGTGGCCCCTTTGCCAATATTGCGCATGGCTGTAATTCGGTGATTGCCACTCAGGCGGCCTTGAAGCTAGCCGACTATGTGGTGACCGAAGCGGGCTTTGGTGCCGACCTGGGCGCTGAGAAGTTTATTGATATCAAATGCCGCAAGTCGGGCTTACGCCCTGCTGCTGCAGTAATCGTTGTTACCGTACGTGCCATGAAATACCATGGGTATGCAGAGCTTGCTGATCTCACTAAAGAGAACCTCTTTGCGCTTGAGAAAGGTCTCGTTAATTTAGAGCGCCATGTCGAGAACATTACACAGGTCTATCAAATCCCCTGCGTCGTTTCTATCAATCAGTTCTTAAGTGATACTCCTGCAGAAATCGATCTCATTAAGAAGCGCATGGAGAAACTAGGGGTTAAAGTAGTGATCGCCTCGCATTGGGCTCATGGTGGTAAAGGTGCAGAAGAGCTAGCAAAGATCGTGGTGCAGCTTTGCGACTCTCCTTCCAAAATGCAGTTTGTCTATGCAGAGTCGGACTCCTTGTGGGATAAGATTAATCACATTGCCAAGAAGGTCTACCGTGCCAGTGAGGTGACCGCAGACTCCAAGATTAGAGCGCAGATCCAAGGTTTGCAGGATCAGGGTTATGGTCATTACCCCGTATGCGTTGCCAAGACCCAAAGCTCGTTCTCAACCGATGCTAAGTTACGTGGCGCTCCTAATAATCATGTGATTAATATCCGTGAGGTTCGTCTTGCGGCTGGTGCCCAGTTTGTGGTGATGGTGTGTGGTGACATCATGACCATGCCGGGCCTACCAAAAGTACCATCGGCCGATAAGATTGATCTGATCAATGGCAAGGTGGTGGGCCTGTTTTAAAGGCTTAAGAGTTTACGCGCCTGCGTTGCGCTAGCCACTGTTCTGCCCTTACTAACGACCAGTTGGGCAACGCGCTCTACGAGCTCGGCATTGCTATTTGCCACACGGCTTTTATCAAAACGCACATTGTCTTCTAAACCGGTGCGTACATGACCGCCTAGTTCAAGTGCCCACTCGTTCATCGTGAGTTGATGTTTGCCAATCGCAGCTGCGGTCCAAGTGGCTTCGGGCATCACTTCCTGGAGTTCTTTAATCAAAAACTCCAAGACTGAACGTTTGACTGGCATAGCATTGGGTACACCCATCACAAATTGCACATGCGCTGGTGAGGCGATGAGTCCGCGCTCAACGAGATTAACGGCGTTATAAAGCATGGCCAGATCAAAGATCTCGATTTCTGGCTTGACCTGATACTTTTGCATCTCCTGAGCGAGCTCATCGATGAGTGATGGCGGGTTCTCATAGATCATATTGGGGAAGTTCACTGATCCGGTTGCGAGGGACGCCATATCGGGAGCGTGCTTGAGCATTGCGCCCCGCTCACTTTGACTGCGCCCTCTGCCGCCGGTAGAGAACTGCACAATGATGTCTGGGCAATGTTTACGAATCCCCTCTTGCACTTGGGCAAAGAGCTCGGGGTCGGAGCTTGGGCTCTCGTCGGGCTTGCGCACATGAATGTGCACTAGTGCTGCACCTGCTTCATAGGCTGCATGGGTTGACTCTATTTGTTCGCTGACGGTCACTGGTAATCCAGGGCAGTCTTTTTTACGGGGTACGGATCCGGTAATCGCAACAGAGATGATGGCTGGGGTGGTCATGGTGTATTTCTTGAATGGATACGGGAAGCAAAACGGCCCACGCAGTTATCTTTGTGGGCCGTTCGTGCAGGTATTGCTTGATTACTTCTTCAGATTAAGCTGGGTACCTAGTTTGCTGTAGAGATCAAATTGCTCTTTGGCAAATTTCTCAGTATCTTGTGGTGAGCGAATCGCTGGGATGGCACCAACGGTATCGTTACCCCGTAGCCAGTTTGGATCTTTTGCTACTTCTTTGAGGACAGCTTGCCATTTAGTAACCACTTCAGCAGGAAGTCCGGGTGGGCCATAGAGTCCGCTCCATCCCATCACTTGCTCTAGATTACTGACCCCCATTTCTCTGGCTGTTGGTACGTCTGGAAATTCTTTTAGGCGATTGGGTGTTGAGGTCACGAGTGCGCGCATCGCACCACCCTTAATCTGACCAACCATGGTAGTGAGGTTGTTGCAAATGAACTGGACTTGACCGCCGAGTAATGCCGTGGTTGCTTCACCACCTCCCTTATACGGAATCATCATCGCCGCAGTCGATGGCATCCCTAATTGACTGAGGATGACTTCCACCGCTAAGTGCTGGGTTGTTCCAGGACCAGCACTTGCGTAGTTCAACTTACCAGGATTAGCACGAATGGCGTCAATCAGATCCTTCATGGTTTTGTAAGGCGCATCGGGCTTTACCACACAGACCACGGGATTGAAATCGAGTAATGAAATGAATGTGAAATCATTCCACTTGTAGGGTGTGTTGCTATCGAGTGCAGGTGTAATCGCTTGTGAGCCACCACGCGATATTAATAAGGTGTATCCGTCTGGGGTGGCAGTACGAACGCGCTGTGAGCCAATCGTGCCTGAGGCGCCAACGATGTTGGTCACGATCACCGACTGGCCGATGAGCTTACTCGCCACCACCGAGAGATTTCTGCCTGAAAAATCGCTATCACCACCCACGGCATAAGGCGCTACTAGGGTGACGGTTTTATTCGGATAGCTTTGGGCAAGCGCTGTTCCAGTTCCTAGGGCTGCCATTAGTGCCCCTGCGATGACGGTCTTACCAATAAGGCGTTTACTGACTAAAAACATAAGGTCTCCTCCACTTTGGGATGTTCTTTACATACAACTGCCCATAGTACAAGCCAGTTGGGGGCAATCCAATAAGGGTAATGCCTTAGTTTTGGAGGATTCTGATTAGTCGGTCCTTATTCAGGACCAGATTAGGCGATCTGCTGCCTCAGATTATTACTTTTTGGGACCACCCAAAATTACTGGATAGGTAATGTTGTATTTAAGAATGATAAGGCGCAGCGAGATTATTAAGAAGAATGTGAAGATCACCGTGAGCAAAACGGGAGTTGAGCTTGACTCAAAGTAGTTTGCAATAAATAAGCCGGCAGTCAGTACCAAGCCTCCCATCACCGCAGCTTCTTCATAGATAACTCCTTTGAATGTATGAGGTTCTTGATTAACCAAAACGTCTCGCAACATTCCGCCGCCGGCGCACGACAGTGCCCCACAAATGGGAGCCCAAAACCAAGGCATACCGGCTGCCAGTGCAAGCATTGCTCCTAGCGTGGCTAGGCCTGCAAAACCAATAATGTCCGTATATTTTTTTATTCCCTTAAGTAAAGCTGAATGATGAAAACCGCGATAGCGCATTCCAATAATGCTAGCGCTTAATACGATCAGCAAAATGCCGGTGGGATAGACGATATCTTTGACATAGTAGAAGTGCAGGCGTTCACCACCAATCACAATATCGCGTAGAGTGCCACCGCCAAGTCCAGATAGTAAGGCCAAGATTAGTCGGCCCCATAGATCGTAATTGCGATTGATGCCTTCTAGTGTTCCTGATAATGCAAAGGTAAATGCGGATAGGTAAATAAGCAGTGTGAACCATTGCGATTTCACGATCGCAGCGACATAAAAACGGGTTGCTTCGCTAAGAGGTTTTGCAAGCCCATCCTCTTTTTGTAGCTGCGCCCAAATGGAGTGAGTCCAGAGTAGGCTAGGATCAATTGCTTGGTTTGGACTAACGCGCGCCAAGAGCCCTAAGCTCTTGCCATAGCTATCAAGATGAAATAATCCGAACTCATTATTATTTTTGGGTATTAACTCCAGTACAGACTGCGCCATATGAACTTGATGACGAATATCCAAGCTAGCATCGTAGTTCAGTACTTGTTGTGCTGCCAAGGTAGGCGCGATGCGAGCATCCGCCCAGCCCTTGCGTAGGGCTCTCATAAAACGCACCATTTGATGCCGAAAGGTGGGATCCTGTAAGCGATCGCGCATGACATATAAGCCATCTTCGATATTAACGCTGCCGTATTTTTCAGGTTCAATCACGATCAAATCAGAGGGCGGTACTCCCGCATCTAATATTTTCCAGTACTCGTTGTAGTTCATTGCAGTGGCACAAGCGACATTGCGATCGATTAAATCTTTACCATCAGGCCGTTGCTTAATTAGCTCTACTTGATTACTGGGAATGGAGAAATTACGCAGCAATTCCATCACAATATCTTGGTCCCCCACACCCCATACCCCAATCTTTTTACCATTCATATCTTTAGCGCTAAAGACTCCGGCGCTAATACGACAAATGACAGTGAGGTCAGAGCCAGAAAAGATTTGTCCGATGTTAACAACGGGTTTATCGGGCTTAGAGAGTTGATACGCATTGTTAAACCAGGCAATCGCTACATCGGCGTTACCAATTTGCAGTTCATTAATGGGGTTTAATGCTGACCCTCCAGGAAATACGATTACATCAAGGCCCTCAGCCTCGAAATGTTTACGCATTTGTGCAACATAGACCCCCGCAAATTGGGCCTGATGTGACCAAGCTAGTTGGAGTCGGATTGGGGAGGAATTGGCTTCTTGAGCAAAGCTGGGTTTAGTGAAAGCAAGAAGTGTCACTAATATGAAGGGGAGCCACATCTTGAGTCGCATAAATGAAGCAGCCTTGATCGTTGTAGTGATCAAATTGTAAGCTCGACCGATAGCTTAGTGCCTGGCACGATGATGCCGCCTCGGTCTCCGGGGGTTACAGAGCCCCAGCGGGAGGCAAAGTAATCGGGTAGTGGTCGTGCGGTGGTGGGTGCAATCCAGAGTCTTAGCAGATGGCGGGCCCGTTCTGGTTCTGGCCAGTTAAAGAAATCATTGCGTGAGTGCAAGATCTGATGGTTGTGTAAGAACTGGATATCGCCAGGTTCAAAGGCCATCTGCAGAGGAAAGCCGGGTTCTTGCAAGATCGTATCAATCAGATCCATCACCTCGATTTGTTCTTTGGTGAGCCGTGGTGCATTGGGGAATCTGCTTTGGGCTTCTTCAATATAGTGGCGTAGATACACGCACGATAGATGTCCTTGATACCAATTAAAGATGGGGATCTCAAACCATGGGTCTCTGCCCTCAGGTACTTCACCGCGACGATCCGTTGGATACGGTGTAAACATCGCTGGGATTAGATCGGGGCGGCGCTTCACCATTTCGTTATAGAGGGCCATCGAGCTCGCAATGAATGACTCCCCACCCTCTTTGGCTTTTTGCAAACAGAGTAGGCCAACGATGTCAGCCGAGTCAGTGTGGTAATCAAGCTTCTTATTGGTTTGGTAAAACCGCGCACCTGCTTCGACTTTGGCGCCTTGATCACGCACATGCCCAAGGAGATGGCCTTTGCCATTGCTACTGCGCAAGCTTCCCATGTGTCTTCCAATGCCCATATAGATGGTGGCTGCTTTCTCAATCGTCCAGTTCTGAATTGGCAAGCCGCGCAGCATCACAAAGCCGCGGCCTTGCATTAGTTCATGCAAGACATCCGCGATAAATACTTTTAGGGTCGCCACTGGGAATGATTCGGTAGTGATGTTCTCTAGCGCAATGCCGGTGTTGGCAAAGTGCGCTGCAGCAGCTTCTAATTCAGTAATTTGCGCGGGGGTCCAGTGCACGATCCAGCTTGGGCTCTCTTGGATGTCTTTGCCCTGCCAGGCACAACTTCCTTTGACATACCCCGGAATACTTCCTACGGTGCTTACTGCTTGACCAGCTTGCATGCTTATCTCCCTGATTCAGTACTTTGAGAGCTAGTCTATTACAAAAAATGGCTATTTTGAGGGCTAAATTGGGGTTTTGAGAACCAATAGTTTGATTATTACTCTCTTTTATAAGTAATTGCTATAGATGAGTCTAGATGACTCGGGGTGAGTACTAGTCAGCTCTTTTTGATGAAAAGTTTTCTTGCTATATCAACGGTCGCTTTCTGAAAAACTTTCATAGCACTAGTTTGATGGACACCGTCGCGCCAATATAAAGTAGCCTCGCGCGATAGATGTTCACCAGTAATAATTTTGGCTTCTAATGATTTGTGGCCATGACAGGCAATGGAACTACCAATAGCGATCACTCTGCCAGTTTTTACAACATCTATTAAATCGCCCATCGACGAAAGCTCAATTCTATTTTTTAGAATTACTCCTTCACGCTTACATTGAAAATCAATTTTTTGGCGCATCAAAAAGTTTTTATTCAATAGGGCTACGTCATAGGGTTCGAGTGTTTTTAAGTTCACTTTTTGGGGAAATTGAGCTATTTTTGAAGGTAGACCGATGACACAAAATTGCTCTTTAAATAAAAATTGATGATTTAGATTCTCAGTTTGATACTCATCTGGAAGCAAGGCAAGATCAAGTGATCCCTCATTTAATTCGTTAACTAGGTCTTTAGCGGAGGCCTCTCTTAAATTGATTCTTAACCCGGGATAGTTATCAAAAATATTTAAACACGCAGGAAGTGCGATTGACTTTAAATAAGTATTAGTGGCACCAATGTTGAGTTGTCCAACTAAGCTGTTAGACGAATTTTTTAGTGTGAGCAAAGTTTCATCTAAATTACCGACAAGGGGCTCCACTTTTTTTAGGAGTTCGATACCGAACTTGGATAAGGTTGATTTTCGTCCCACTCTTTCAAAAATTGGTGACCCCAAGATTTGCGCCAATTCTTGCATTTGCTGTGAAAGGGCTGACTGCGTAATATTTAAGCTCTCTGCTGCTTTGATATAGCTGCTTGAGTTCGCAAGGATCAGGAAACTACGCAAGACTTTAAGATTAATTGGTAAATAATTCATTAATTTAATTAATATTAGATATAAGTAAATATTAATTTACATTATATATAAAACCACTTAAATTATTCAGTACAAGGAGGCACGACTCATGAAACTGATAGCAAAACTCTTTATTGCATTGACCGTTGTCTTGGCAAGTAACTTTGCGTTGTCACAAAGTTACCCGGCTAAGTCCATCAAACTTATTGTGCCCTTCCCCCCCGGAGGTCCAACCGATATTGTTGCTAGACCCTTGGCGCAAATGCTGGGTGAATCGATGAAACAATCGGTCGTTGTTGAAAATAAAGGGGGCGCAGGTGGATCAGTCGCTGCGGATTTTGTGGCTAAGTCACCGCCAGACGGCTATACCATCATGGTTGGTACGGTTGGGACGCATGCCATTAACGGCAGCCTCTACAGGCAACTGCCGTATGACATGACCAAAGACTTTACGCCAATCGCTTTGGTTGCCAGCGCACCGGTGGTGATCGTAGTGCCCACGAGTAGCAATATCAAAAATTTAGCTGATCTCATTCGCGAGGCGAAGGCAAAGCCAGAGTTCATTGCATTTGGAACTGCAGGAAATGGAACACCAGGTCATTTAACCGGCGCCCTTTTTGAAACCGCTACCAAGATAAAGCTTAAGCATATTCCGTATAAAGGTAGCGCCCCTGCCGTCACAGATTTACTAGGCGGACAAATTCCATTGATGTTTGATCCGATTCAATCCGTTTTGCCCCATATCCAATCAGGCAAGTTAACCGCATTAGCCGTAACTAGCAAAACGCGTTCTCCGCTTTTACCCAATGTGCCAACGGTTGCCGAATCGAACTACCCTAATTTTGAATCGACCGCATGGTGGGCTGTATTTGCACCCGCAAAACTTCCCGAAAATGTCACAACGGTTCTTACGAATCAGGTTCAAAAAATTGCATCATCCGCAGCCTTTAAAGAAAGGCTTGGCAATGTGGGCGTTCAACCGAATACAAACTTCAAAGAATCCCTCAGCAACTTCCAAACCAGAGAGATCGCAAAATGGGCTATTGCTGTGCGCGACTCTGGCGCCTCACTCGATTAAAAGAAGATGATGAAATTAAATAGCGAAGAACAAGCGATGTTGGCTGGCGACTTGGGTCCCGTTCGTAAGCTTGCCATGGAACACCAGGTCAAGGTTGGCGAGTTCTTTGGAGCAGAGGATATGGTGCCTGTTTCCCAAGCACACATCATGGCCGATACCGAAAGTCTAGGCGAGGCCGGTGTTGTCTGGCTAGAGATGTTGGCAAAACACTCGTCCAAAGATCGCGTGGTTCGCATTCCGACGATTACCGATCCAAGGGGCACTGACTTTAATAAAGCCAAGCAGCTTGGTCAGACAGACACCATGATTTCGTTGGAGCGTCGCGCCATCGCTGCCTTTGTCAAAATGGGTATTTCCATGACCGATACCTGCATCAACTATCAAACGATTATGGCCCCAGTATTTGGTGAGCATGTTGCTTTTGGTGATACGGGTGTGGTGATTTACTCCAATAGTATTTGTGGCGCCCGTTCAAACTTCGAGGGTGGCCCATCGGCCCTATCCGCTGGCTTAACCGGAAGAACTCCTCGTTATGGCTACCACTTAGACGTGCATCGTCAGCCAACGCATCGCTTTCGAGTATCTTGGACACCTACTTCGCTCAATGAATGGGGAGCTTTAGGGGGTCTGATTGGTCGCAAATCAGGAACCTATTGGTCTGTTCCAGTGATTGAGGGTATTGCAGGACGCCCAGGCTCGGATTCGCTCAAGCATTTTGGGGCTGCCATGGCAAGCTTTGGATCATCTGCTTTATTTCACATCGTAGGCGTTACCCCTGAGGCAATCCATGCCAGAGATTTAAAGTTTGATCATTTGCCGGTGATTGAGATTTCGCAAGCGGACGTGATGGCTTTACAGAAGTCCTATCGCGTGAGTGATGAGATTGATGTCGTTGTTTTCTCAGCACCTCAATTGAGCTTATTAGAAATGAAATCCGTTGCTGAACTCTGTGCGGGTAAGACATTTAAGAAGCCCTTATTAGCAGTCACAAGCCCCCAAGTAAAACCGGACTCCGATCGAATGGGGTATACCGAACTCATCGAATCAGCTGGTGGCACGGTTTTTTCTGGAATGTGTTTCTACCAGTCATACGCTCGAGAAATTGCCGAGGCGAACGGCTGGAAGCGCCTCGCCACGAATAGCGCGAAGATGGTCAATATCTTAGGTGGCTATGGCTACACACCGATCTTAGCGTCGATGGAGGACTGTGTTCGTGCCGCTGAAACCGGGAGTCTTGCATGAGTCAAGTCTTTAAAGCAAAACATGCGCAAGGGGATGTGGTCGAGGGAATTTGCCTAACTGCCCATGATGGATTTTCGGCGCGCTACGATCTAGATCGAATCAACGGCGTTTTTACACGACCCAGCCACAAACTATTTGGTGAGGCTTACAACAACAAAATTTTGGTGTTAGATACCGCTAAGGGCGGAGTGGCTAGTGCGTGGATGATCTATGAGATGAAAAAGCGCGGTCTATGCCCCTTGGCCATTATTTTTAATACGGTTAATCCCATTCTGGCCCAAGGAGCTGCTCACGGTGGCATTGCCATGCTCAGTGGCTTTGATTGCGACATTACGGCAGCGATACCGACTGGTTCAAGTTTGCGAGTTGATCCAAAAAATCAAACGGTTGAAATTCTTTAGAAAGAACTCGTCATGAACCCTCTTCCCCATCCCCAGACTCTGTTAGATGCTTTAGCCAAGTTTGATACCCCCACGATTTGTAATGCCCTTGAGTTAATCGAACCAGCGTATCGCAATCAAGGCTTTACCTCAGAGCCCTTGCAGTGTATTTATCCTGACCTGCCCCCGATGGTTGGCTATGCCCGCACTGGCACGATTCGGGCGATTCAGGGGTCACGAATTAGCCCCGAGGAGCAAAAAGAACTGCGGATTCAATGGTACCGCTATGTCGATGAAGGCCTTAAGCCCAGTATTGTTGTGTTGCTCGATTTAGATGGTGCACGCGCTGGGTTTGGGGCATTTTGGGGCGAAGTGAATACCCATGTGCATCGCGGCCTGGGTGTGAAAGGGGTCGTGACCAATGGCTCAATCCGCGATATCCCCATGAATGCAAGTCATTTTCAATTACTAGCCGGCAGCGTCATGCCCAGTCATGCGCACGTGCATGTCGTCGCTATGGACGTCCCCGTCACCGTTGCTGGAATGGCAGTTCAGCCCAATGATTTAATTCATGCCGATCAACATGGTGCAGTGGTGATTCCATATGCAGCGGCTGAAAAGATCAATCACGCAGTAGAGTTAATTGCCAAGAAAGAGGCAGTCATTATTAATGCATCCAAAGAAAGTCATTTTTCGTGGGAGAGCTTGCGCAATGCCATTAATCTGTCAGCAGATATTCACTAACAACCAGGAGATTGTATGAGACATGATCAGTCGAGGTACCCAAGACGTAGCCTATTAGCCGCATTTTTGATACTAGCGCTTCCGTTTACCGCGTTGGCACAATCGAGTGACTGGCCAAATAGACAAGTCTCGATCATTGTTCCTTTCCCAGCGGGCGGCGCTCTTGACATTACTGCGCGTGAAATCGCATTACGTCTCACGAATAAATTCAAACAACCGTTTGTGGTTGAAAATCAACCGGGTGCCGGTGGCCTGAACGCTTCGCGTAGTTTTTCTAAAAATAAGCCTGACGGTTACACCTTGTTAGTTGCTTCAACCGGGCAGCTGGCCGTTCATCCAGCGGTATTCAAAAACCTCCAGTACAACCCCTTGACGGATTTAACGCCGATTATTCAGTTAACGACTGCGCCCTTTTTAGTTGCTGTCAACGCAGATTTTCCGGGGAACAATGCGCGTGACCTCGTAGCCTTTATTAAGAAAAATCCGGGTAAGGTCAATTACTCGTCAACGGGGATTGGAACCTTAGTCCACTTGGCCGGTGAAATGATTAACATTGAAGCCAATGGGGATGCCACGCATGTGCCGTTTCAAGGTGGCCCGCCGTCGATGGCAGCACTCGTTAGTAATAATGTGACCTATACCGCTTCCAATATTTCAAATCCTCTGCCTTTAGTGAAAGCAGGAAAACTTAAAGCAATCGCCACAACGGGGTCAAAGCGGCCTGCAGAATTGGCAGATATTCCAACCATGCAAGAAAGTGGCTTTCCTAATTTTGAGGTGACGGTTTGGGTTGGCCTGTTTGGACCGAAGAACCTACCCCCTAACTTAGTGAACGTAATCTATAAAGTGGTCAATGAAACTCTTGCAGATCCCGTCTTGATTAAGAAAATGGCATCGGTGGGTGATGAGCCAGGCTCCAGAAATCCACAAGAATTCTCCCAGTTCATCGCCAAAGAGGCTAAGAAATTCTCAGTCATTGCCAAACAAGCAAAAATCGAGATTGATTAAGGGGGCATATACGAGTGCATCAGCACGATCGCTTGATGTGACAATCACTCTCTATTGCTAGAGATTATTTGTCCTGCTTGCTGTCTTTGCTGACCTTACCGAGGATGGATTGCAGCAGTGGGTTTGTTTTAATGCCGTCTTTACCTTTACCGGCCTTCTTGGCGAGATCGGCCTTGGTGGCGTTTTTCATGCGGTGGGCAATGGT
>DBCI01000077.1:11766-14449 GCA_002292975.1 Polynucleobacter sp. UBA962
AACACCATGATGAATACTAGAGAGAGTGCTCCGAACTCAAAGCGCATGAGTTTTGAGCGATGATGAACAAGTTCTACGACGAGTAACATGTGATCTCCTAGTCTTAGTTGCAGGGTGCAAAGATAGTTTCTCGTGCATCGAGTCTGGCCTCTTCGATCAACTTCTCGCGGTAGGCTTGCAAGAGATCCTCCAAATGATCGTTTCGTTCACGTAACCATTGGCTATGCTCAATCACGCGTAGATAGGCTTTGTGCTCGTCCAGAGTTTCTTGGGCCTTGACCTCTTCTTCAAAGCGATCATAGATCTTCGTCACCGCTTGCTGATGGGCCAGTACCCCGGAGTAGAACTCCTGCTTGTTAATCTCGTGCATGAGCCTTCTGTGCTCTTCCTCTAATAACTGGTCAACTTCCATCATTACTTGTTCATTGGTCATCATATTGCGTTCTCCTTGGTTAGTGACTTTCATCCTTGTTTTGGGTTTTGTGGTCTCAGGATTAATCTGCTTTCTATCAATCTCCTGCCACTTACTGCATTGAACTACTAGTGCTGCATCGTTGTTTGTCATCAAACTTCCTTCTCCTTTCAAGAGTTGTTAGGGAAGTTTTAGATTAAAGATTTGAACTATGAAATGGAATCAGTAAAGTATGAAAGTTCTGTAAGAATTGGACTACATAGAGGGCTGGTGTCTTTGCCCCAATGAAAAAAATAGCCTACCTGCGCAAGCAGGTGGCTATTGGGTTTGATGCGTACTGCGGGTGTTTACTGGGATTCTGTACTTCTACCCTTCACTACTTTTCTGCGTAGGTAGGCGGGCTTGATGCTCTCTTGAGACATGGAATGGAAGACCATTTCATCCATTTCGGAGGCACGGTTACTTAGGTTCACGGATGCATAGGCGAGTTCTTTTTCCATCATGATGCTGGATCCGAAGTCCTACTTTCGGTTTTAAACGATTGGCTACTTGGGTTGGTAATGCAAAGAATTAATATGCCTTTTGTTCCATGCTCTCCATGCAAGAGGCGCGGAACTTTGATTCCGCTTGGGTCATCGCCGCGGTATCTGTTTTGGTGAGTTTGCCGCTATCGATATCGGCTTGGATATTTGCTTTCATGCATTTTGTGATGGCATCCTCTCCCTGACAGCCAACTAAGACTAAAGTGGTCAGTAGTACATTGACGACAAGGAGTTTGTTGATCTGACGCATATTCATCTAGCCTAATCGGTGGTGAGTCAAGGTTTGTATTGCCATGAATGCAGTATTAAAAGCATATCAACAATACAGCGTAATACCTAACTGCTGGTAAACAGTATTTTATAAATCTTATTCAAGGGGTGTGAACTGCTGTCAATTTTAGTCTCCGACCAAAGAGAATTTTCCAATAGTAAATCATTGAAGCAAACTGGGTTCATTTTGTATTATTTGGGGCACTTGGGTTTGGGGTGCTGGTTGTCTGTAATCTAAAGCACTATGTGGCCTGAAATGGTTGTCCCTAAGGGATTTCCTTCGGTCATTTGCTTAACCCACTGCCCAACGATGATCTGGGCTTCTTTAAGACTGTAGAAGATCTCCCCATCTAAAAGGTTGTCTCTGAAGGTGCCATTAAAGCTTTCACAAAAACCATTCTCCCAGGGGCTACCGGGTTCAATATAAGCAGTCTTCACTCCAATGTCAGATAACCAACTGCGCAACTCTTTGGCAATAAATTCTGGGCCATTATCACTTCGAATGTACTCTGGGATGCCGTGAGTAATCATGGCGTTTGCGAGCTGTTCAATCACCTGGGTCGATCCAATCCGTCTAGCGCAGTGGATCGTTAGGCACTTTCTACTGAACTCATCAATTAGGGTGAGCATGCGGATCTTGCCCCCATAGGCATCTCTAATCAAGACAAAGTCATAACTCCACACATGATTGGGGGTAGTAGCTCGAAGTCTCATACAACTGCCATCGGAGAGCCAGAGTCTGCCTCTAGGAGGCTGCTTTTGTGGGATCTTCAGACCTTCCTCTCGCCAGATACGAGCGACCTTGGCGGTAGTTGCCTGACCCCAACCGGCATTACGCATCATGCTGGCAATCAATCGATAACCGTAACGGCCATAGGTGCTCGCCATACGGATGACTTCAGCTCGTAGCGGCTCTTCATCATCTCTGGGCAATGGCAGATAGCGATACGCTGCTCTGGAGAGCCCTACTAATTCGCAAGCTAAGCGCTCTGATGTGGAGTATTTCTGCATCAACACCTGAGCAGCTGTTTTGCGTTTAGCAGGGCTTAGAAGTTTCCCTTAATGACTTCCTTGAGCATCACTTCTCGTAGCGATAAGTCTGCAACGAGCTTCTTGAGTCGGGTGTTTTCCTGCTCTAGCTCTTTGTACTTTTTAGCTTGATCTACCTTCATGCCGCCATAGATCTTGCGCCACCGGTAATAGCTTTGCTCGACCGTTCCAACTTCTTTACAAGCCTGGGCTAGGGTTTTGCCATTACTGGTTAATACATCGATTTGGCGTAACAGGGTGACAATTTGTTCGGGTTTAAGACGTTGACCTTTAGCCATATTTAGCACTCCTTTAGGATGAAGATTATCAAAAATCCTCTCTTTTGGAGTGGTACTAAAAATCAGGTCAGTTCAATGGGCCCCTTAGATCGAATCAATCTTCTTCGAGGAAGGTCTTGAGCTTATCACTT